>JALSPL010000136.1 GCA_026985975.1 Anaerolineae bacterium
TGGCCTCCAAGCTGGAGAACCAGGATCCCATCGATCTGGCCATCTACGACTATCTGAAACATAAATACCCCGATCTGGATTGGTCGGATTATCAGCAGACTCATTTCACGCCTTTCGATCCCACCCGCAAGCGCACCGAGGCCGAGATCGTCCATGGCGATGAGCAGTTCACCGCCATCAAGGGCGCGCCGCAGGTGGTTATCGGGCTGGCCAACTTGCCCGATGAACAGGTGAAAAAGTTGGAAAAGATCGTGGATGGATTCGCCAGCAAGGGCTATCGCACCATCGCCGTGGCCAAAAAGACCGGCGATCGGGTGGACCTCATCGGCCTTATCCCCATGCTGGACCCGCCGCGGCCTGATTCCAAGGCCGTCATCGATGACCTGCGCCAGCACCATGTGCGGGTGAAGATGATCACCGGGGACAACATCGCCATCGCCCGGGAGATCGGGCGCATTTTGGGGCTGACCGGCCCGGCCATGCGCTCCAAAGACCTGCGCAGCAGTAAAAACGAGGGCGTGATTTTGCTCTCATCCATCCTATCCGAAGCCATTTACAAGAAACTTTATCCTGACGCCGACGAAGAGACCATCAATAAGTTCGTTCAGGACGTGGTGCAAGAAGTCGAAGGTAGTTTCGATACGCAAAACCTGAGCAAAGGGCTGGTCAGCGCCCACGAATCCGATATCATCGAGCAGATTGAGAAGACGGAGATCTTCGCCGAGGTGGTGCCTGAGGACAAGTTCCTCATCGTCAAGGCGCTGCAGAAGGCGAATCATATCGTGGCCATGACCGGTGACGGCGTCAACGATGCGCCGGCGCTGAAGAAAGCGGATTGCGGCATCGCCGTCTCCAACGCCACCGATGCGGCCCGCTCCGCGGCGGACATCATCCTCACCACGCCGGGCCTGAGCGTCATCAACGACGCTATCAAGCTCTCGCGTAGCATCTTCGAGCGCATGAAGAGCTACGCCACCTTCCGCGTGGCCGAGACGCTGCGGATCATCTTCTTTATGACGCTGAGTATTGTGGTCTTCCACTTCTATCCCATCACGGCCCTGATGATCATCATCCTGGCGCTGCTCAACGACATCCCCATTATGACCATCGCCTACGACAACACCAAGGTGGACAAGGAGCCGGTGCGTTGGGATATGCGGGAGATGCTAACCATCTCCACGGTGTTGGGCATTGCCGGCGTCATTTCATCCTTCCTGCTGTTCTTCATCCTCATGCAGATGAAGCTTTCCACGGCCTTGATCCAATCCCTGTTTTTCGCTAAACTGGTCATCGCCGGGCATGGCACCATCTATAACACCCGCATCGATGACTGGTTCTGGAAGAAGCCCTACCCCTCCAAGCTCCTGTTCGGGGCCACGTTCAGCACGCGGGTGTTGGGCACCCTGTTCGCAGTCTATGGCTGGTTTATGGTTCCCATCGGCTGGGGGCCCGCCATGCTGATGTGGGCCTACGCGTTGGCCTGGTTCGTGTTCAATGATGTCGCAAAAATGTTGACGCTTAAATGGCTGCGCAGCCGCCGCGGCCAGGCCTATCTGGCCAGCAAGACGACCATGGGCGCGTTCCGAAAACTGGTCTGAGGCTGAAGTTCATTGAGATTCATCGGGACTCATTGAGATTTATCGAGATTCAGTAGAGATTCAATGAGTCTCGACGAATCTCGATGAATCTCCACTGAATCTCTGCGAATCTCCACCAAATCTCCCACGCTCTCCACGGAACCACCCCATGACGCACAACGCCCAAACAAAAACCGTCACCGAAAAGCTTTCTCTGCCCGAGCTCATCGCCATCGGCGTGGGTGGCATGGTGGGGGGCGGCATTTTCTCGGTGCTGGGGCTTTCGGCCTCGGTGTCGGGGCACGCCGCGCCCCTGGCCTTCGCCTTCGGCGGCATCATTGCTTTGCTCACCGGCTACGCCTACATCCGCCTGGGCTTGCACTTCCGCTCGGATGGCGGCAGCTTCACCTATCTGGAGCGGGCGTTTAAGCAGCGCAACGTGGCGGGCATCGGCGGCTGGCTGCTGCTGGTGGGCTACATTGGCACCATGGGCCTGTACGCGTACACCTTCGGCGTGTATGGCTCGGCCATGTTGGGCGATAAGTTCAACACGCCTCTCATGCACCATGCGCTTGCCTCCCTGGTGTTGCTCGTCTTCCTGGGCGTCAACCTGTATGGCGTCAAGGCGTCGGGCGGGACGGAGTTGCTCCTGGTGGCGGTCAAGGTGGCGATTTTGGCGCTCTTTGCCGTCGCCGGACTGATGACCATCAAGTCAGATCATCTGTTGCCTGTGTTCAACAAGGGCATGGGCGGGCTGATCATGGGGGCGGCGTTGATTTTTGTGGCCTATGAGGGCTTTGAGCTCATCCCCAACGCGGTGAATGAGATGAAAGACCCGGAGAAAAATCTGGGGCGGGCCATTTTCATTTCCATCATCATCACCATTATCATTTACATCTTCGTAGCGCTGGTGGCGGTGGGCAATCTCACGCCCGCAGAGATCGCCAAATACAAGGAGTACGCGCTGGCGGTGGCGGCAAAACCCTCGTTGGGACAGATGGGTTTTCTGCTCATCGGCCTGGGCGCGCTGCTGTCCACCTCGTCCGCCATCAACGCCACCATGTTCGGCACGGCCCGCCTGGGCATGGCCATGGCCCAGGACAAAGAGCTGCCCAAAGCCTTCAGCTACACCGCGCGCACCAAACCCGTGCCCTGGGTGAGCCTGCTGGTGATCTCGGTGATTACCCTGGTGTTTGTCAACATTGCCGACCTGACCATTATCTCCTCTTTCGCCAGCTCCACTTTCCTGCTCATCTTCATCGCCATCAATCTCTCGGCCATTCGCCTGAGCAAGACCATCAGGGCAAATGTGTGGGCGCCGGGCCTGGGCCTGATCCTGGCCGCGGGGTCGTGGCTGGTGCTGATGGGCTATCTGTGGCGGAACGATACGAAAAGCCTGTATCAGGTCGGTTTTTTCTATGCAGCGGTGATCATCGCCGAGCTGATCTTCAGCCAGCGGGGCGTTTATCCGCCGCGAGGCCAAACGCATCTAAGCTGAAATCAAAATGAAATGGGCGCATCCCAAGTAAAAATACATCCTCAAGGCATTGGGGGCTTTCGATAAAATACGCTTCATGATATAGTATCGTCAGTCCAAAATCTTGCAGGAGCAGTCATGACAGACGCCATCAACGATTCCTTCGTCATCACCAAAACCCTTCCTCATCATGGCTATTGCTTTGTTTGCGGCGATGAAAATCCTCACGGCATCGGCCTGACCTGGAGCGCCTCCTTCCGGCAGGAAGCGCCCGACGAGGATGGCCTCTACCCGCCCGGCAGCGTGCTCATCTCCGCCGATTTCAGCTTCAAGCTGTCGCAGCAAGGCCCGCCCGGCCACGCCCACGGCGGCGCCAGCGCTGCGGTCATCGACGAGGCCATGGGCGCCAGCGTATGGCAATCGGGCTACCGGGCGCTGTTGGCTCACTATGAACTGGATTACAAGCTGCCGGCGCCGCTGAACACGCCGGTGCGGGTCGAGGCCTGGGTGGAGAAGGTGGATGGGCGCAAGGTCTACGCCCGCGGCCGCATCCTGCTGGCCGATGGCCGCGAAGCGGTGGTGGGATCGGGCCTGTACCTACACATCCCGGGCTTCTTCGACGAGAACCAGTATAAACGTGGCTAACAAGCATCAGCATCACAAACAATTTGGGTGCGTCCTATACGAGTTGGAAGCGTTCATGCGCCTCCGCCCGGCATCACGAGTGCAGTAATCAGTATTCAGTATTCAGTATTCAGTTTACAGTGTTCTGTGGCGGCGGCCCGTCGCATTTGCCCAAAACGCTTTAGCGAGGTGCGCTGCACTTCGGAAGTGCGTCGCACCTGAGCCTGGGCCTGTCAGCCCCAGGCGGAGGCGGCAGACGTCACCCTCCAACTGAAACAGGACACACCCAAACAATTTCACGGCTCGCCCGAGTTTCTGGCATCCCCCGCCCGATTGGCGCTACTGGAGATCCCACGCGTGATCGAGCTTTGTCTGCATGATGCCGAAGTGAACAGCGTGCTGGATGTGGGCGCGGGCAGCGGGCCTTCGCCGAAGGC
>JALSPL010000137.1 GCA_026985975.1 Anaerolineae bacterium
AACAGCAGCGGGTGGAGATCATCAAAGCCCTGTATCGCGGGGCCCAGATTTTGATTCTGGACGAACCCACCGCTGTGCTCACCCCCCAGGAGACGGTGGAGCTGTTCAGCACCTTGCGCAGCATGATCGAGAAAGGCCACACCATCATCTTCATCTCCCACAAACTGGATGAGGTGATGGCCATCTCCAATCGGGTGACGGTGCTGCGCGGGGGCCAGGTGGCGGCAGTGGTGGAGACCAGGGACGTCACCAAAGAAAAGCTGGCTGAGCTGATGGTAGGCCGGCCGGTGATCTTCAGCATCACCAAGCCCAAGGTGGAGCCAGGCGCCGAGGTGCTGCATGTCGAAAATCTGACTGCGCAAAACAACAAGGGGCTGCCTGCGCTGCGCGGCGTCAGCTTCGGCGTGCGCGAGCGAGAGATCGTGGGCATCGCCGGGGTTTCGGGCAATGGGCAGGCCGAACTTTCGGAGGTTCTCTACGGATTGCGCCCTCTGGAGGCGGGGCGGATGATGTTGAACGGCAAGGACGTCACCCGGGCCGCGACCAAGGATATCATCAAGGAAGGCGTGGCCCACGTGCCGGAGGATCGGCACAGAGAAGGATCGGTGGGGGATATGGACCTGGCCGGGAATCTGATTCTGAAGAATTACCGCCGCCCGCCAATTTCTCGCGGGCCGGTGATACGCTGGAAATTCGTCTACGAATTCGCAAAAAAACTGATTCAACGCTTCAATGTCATTGCGCCCGGCGTTCACACCAAGGCGCGGCTGCTTTCGGGCGGCAATCTACAAAAGCTGATTCTGGCCCGGGAGCTCAGCTCCGACCCGGCGTTGATCATCGCCATGCACCCCACTCAGGGCCTGGACGTGGGCGCGACCGAGTCGGTGCGCAAGCTGCTCATCGACGAACGGGGCAAAGGTGCGGGCATTCTGCTGGTCTCAGAAGACCTGGATGAGGTGATGCAGCTTTCGGATCGCATTCTGGTGATGTATGAAGGCGAGATCATGGGTGAAGTTCCCGCCGACAAGGCCAATCGCAACGAGATCGGTCTGATGATGGCGGGGCAGAAACTGTCAACAATCAACGAGCACTCATCAACAGCCAATGCTGGATAACGAGTTATCATGAGTCCATCCTCATTTAGCAGCCGACTTCCTCATTTCAGTCTGGAGCGCCGCATGACCTCCCCCTGGTGGCTGGCGTGGGCGGTTCCTGTCGTTTCGGTGGCGCTGGCGCTGGTCTCGGGCGCGCTCATCATCGCCTCGCAAGGGGTGAATCCGTGGGAGGCGTATCGCGCCATGTTCGTCGGGGCGTTTGGCACGGGTTACGCTTTCTCCGAGACGCTGGTCAAAGCCATTCCGCTGATGCTGGCGGGCCTGGGCGTGTCCATCGCCTTTCGCATGAAGTTGTGGAATATCGGTGCGGAGGGGCAGTTGTGGATGGGGGCCTGGGCGGCCGCGGGCGTGGGGCTGTATTTGTATCCCGCCTGGCATTTGCCGCCGTGGGCCGCCATCGGCCTGATGATGCTGGCGGCCATGTTGGCGGGAGGTCTGTGGGGCGCAATTCCGGGCTTCCTCAAGGGCGTATTGCAGGTCAATGAGATCATCACATCGTTGATGCTGAATTATGTGGCCATCTCCTGGGCGCTCTATTTTGTCGATATTCTGTGGCGAGATCCGGGCGGATTGGGATTCCCCAACACGGCGTTGCTGGATAAAGCCATCTGGCTGCCCAAAATCCAGTGGATTCCCTTCCTGCCCCAGGGGCATCGCGTTCACGCCGGGCTCACCATCGCCATCATCGCGGCCATCGTGCTGTGGTATGTGCTGACGCGCACCAAATGGGGCTATGAGGTGCGGGTCATCGGCGAGAATCCTGAGGCGGCCCGGCATGCGGGCATGCCCATCGTCCGCAACATTATTTTGGTGATGGTCGTCTCCGGCGCTCTGGCCGGTCTGGCGGGCATGGCCGAGATGGCGGGCGTAGCCCATCGTCTGCAGCGGGGACTCTCGCCCGGTTACGGTTATACGGCCATCATCGTGGCCTGGCTGGCCAAATTGAACCCCTTTGGCGTGCTGCTGGTGGCGGTTTTGTTCGGCGGCTTGTTGGTGGCGGGCGATCAGATTCAGATCACCATGAACCTGCCCCGCTCCATCTCCGATATCATCCAGGGGCTGATCCTGTTTTTCGTGCTGGGCGGTGAGATTTTCAGCCGCTATCGCATTCGCATCCGCTAGCCGAGTTTATCATCGAGCAATTTTCATCTCTTTCTCGCACACAACAGTTCATTATCATTTGCCATGGAAACAGCTTTCTTTGTCACGATTCTTGCAACAGCCATCCGTGCTGGAGCCCCGGTTATCTTTGCCACTGTGGGCGAGATTTTCTCCGAACGATCGGGCGTTCTGAATCTGGGCGTGGAGGGCATGATGCTGGTGGGCGCGGTTTCGGGGTTCATCGTCGCCGTCAAGACGGGCAACCCCTGGGCGGGCGTGGTTGCGGCGATGTTGGCGGGAGGGCTGCTTAGCCTCATCCACGCCTTCCTTACCATCACTTTGCACGCCGACCAGGTGGTGAGCGGTCTGGCGCTGACCATTTTTGGCATCGGACTTTCTTCCTTCATGGGGCAAAATTACGTTGGCGTGCAGGGTCCGCAGTTTGCAGCCATTCATTTTCCCATCCTCAGTGATCTTCCCATCATCGGGCCTGTTCTATTCAATTTCGACATTTTGGTTTATCTCAGCATTTTACTCATCCCGCTGTCGGCTTATTTTATTCACAAGACCCGGCCCGGGCTGCATTTGCGGGCGGTGGGCGAAGACCCCACCACGGCGGATGTGATGGGCGTCGATGTGGCCCGCACCCGCTACATCTACACCTTTGTGGGCGGTCTGCTGGCTGGCCTTAGCGGCGCAGCCCTGTCGTTGGCCTATACGCCTGGTTGGACTGAGGGCATGAGCGGCGGTCGGGGGTGGATCGCCATCGGCCTGGTCATCTTCGCTTTTTGGGAGCCGTGGCGGGCCATGATCGGGGCTTATCTCTTTGGCGGGGTGCAGGCGTTGCAGTTCAATTTGCAGGCGGTGGGCATCACTATTCCCACTTACTATTTGAACATGCTGCCTTATCTGTTCACCATCATCGTGCTGGTGCTGGCCACAGGCGAACGCATGAAGCGGCATCTGGGCGCTCCCGCCGCCCTGGGCGTCCCTTACATCCGCGGCGAAAGGTGACAAAAACGGTAACTGCTAAGGTAGCCTGATTGAGCGTAATTTACGCCTTGAAGCAGATGCTTTTTTAAGCCACAACGTCAATTGTCAAACGTCAAACGTCATGTTCTTCTCCTGTGTGAACACTACATACGTAAGCAGTTACCAAAAACGAGTCTTTACGGGGATTTGTCCTTGAATTTCGGGAGTAAGATTCTTGATTTTCAAGGAGGACGGCATCATGGTTAAACAGCGCCTGCATCGCTTTGCGGAGACCATGCCCAAGGTGGAGCTGCACCTGCATCTGGAAGGAAGCATCCGGCCCGAGACGGCGCTGACGCTGGCCCGACGCCACAACATGTCCCTGCCCGCACAGGATGCAGCGGGCCTGCGGGAGTGGTTCCGTTTTCGCGACTTCCGCCATTTTGTCGAAGTTTACCTCGCCCTCTCCGAGTTGTTGCGCACGCCCGACGACTTCGCATTCATCGTCATCGAGCTGGCCCGGGACCTGGCCCGGCAGCGCGTCCGCTACGCGGAGATCACCTTCACCGCGTACACGCATCTGTGGCAAAACAAGGGCCTCACGCCCGATGATCTCATCGCCGGGTTGGATGCAGGACGGGCGCGGGCCAGAGAGCAGTTCGGGGTGGACCTGGCCTGGATCATCGATATCCCCCGCAATCTCAGCTTCAACCGGGTAACGGGCCTCTACAACGGCAAGGCCAGCGGCCCCACGGTGGACATGGCCCTGGCCTGGAGGGAGCGCGGCGTGGTGGCTCTGGGTCTGGGCGGGCATGAGATCGGGGCGCCGCCCGAGCCTTTCGCCGCAGCATTCGATCGCGCCCGCGCCGGCGGCCTGCACAGCGTTCCTCATGCGGGCGAGCATGTGGGCCCCGAAGGCGTGT
>JALSPL010000138.1 GCA_026985975.1 Anaerolineae bacterium
CCAAGATTGGATCGACTGAAAAAAGATTGATCTCACGCCAAGCCACAAAGGCGCAAAGAAAAATACCAGGGTTTCGCCAAGAAAGACTGGCTGAACCCCTATCATTTTCGCTGCTTCCTCGACTGCTGTTACTGATTCTGACCTTTTTCAGGAGAGCCAAGATTGCAATAGCGCCGGTTTGGAGCCAGAGCGGGGATTGTGCGGGCGTCGCGCTCAACTCGTTTCTGGACGATTATTCATCCAGAAACTCGTTCAGCACGGCGAATAAAGCCTGCATGTCGGCGGGGCCAAGCTCGCCCATGTGAGCGATGCGAAAGGTCTCGTTTTTGAGTTTGCCGTAGCCATTGCCGATGATCATGCCTCGCTCCTGGGCAAAGGCGATCATGGCGGGGACGTCGACGCCGCGGGTGTTGCGGATGCAGGTGACGGTGCGGGATTCGTAACCCGGCGCCGGAAAAAGCTCGAAGCCGTTTTTCTGAGCCCAGGCGTGGGTCAGCGCCATGCTGCGTTGGTGGCGGGCCCAGCGATTTTCCAGGCCTTCGGCCAGAATGCGGTCGAGCTGCACGTCCAGGGCGTTAAGCAGACTGATGGCGGGAGTGGCGGGGGTGGTTTTCCCGGCGACGAGATATTTCTCCAGTAGCAGCAAATCGAAATACCAGCCGCGATGAGGGACTTCGGCGGCGCGGGCCAACATGCGGTCGGAGACCGCGGCAAAGGCCAGGCCCGGCGGCAGGGCGAAGGCTTTTTGGCTGGAGGTGAGCATCATGTCCAGCCCCCAGTCGTCGAAGGGGATGCGCACGCCCGAGGCCGAGGAGACCGCGTCCACCAGGATGAGGACGTCGGGATATTTTTCGCGCACCAGGCGGGCGACGGCGCCGACATCACTCATGACGCCGGTGCTGGTCTCGTTGTGGACGATGGTGATCGCGTCAAAGCCGCCCGCGGCCAGATGATCGTCTACATCCTGCGGGCGAATGGGCTGCCCCCATGGAATCTCCACCCGCACCGATTCCTTGCCGTTGGCGACGCTGACTTTCTGCCAGCGGTCGCCGAAAGCGCCAGCCACCATGTTCAGCGCCTTGCGTCCGGGCCTGACGGCGTTGCGCACCGCCATTTCCTGCAAGCCTGTGCCCGAGGATGCCGTGATGTAAACATGTTGGTCGGTGAGCAGCACTTGTTTGAGCCGGGGCGGAATGCTATAGAAAAGATCCGCAAATTCCCGGCTGCGATGTCCGACCATGGGGCGGGTTTGGGCTTGCAACACTGCGGGAGCGACTTCGGTGGGGCCGGGAATGAAGAGTTTTTTGGGGGGCATGATGACCTCGCTGGGACGAATGCGAAAAGTGGCGGGATTCCAGCCGGGAATTGCTTCAACGTTGCTCACAGAGCAGAATAATGCTATAGTAGCAGGCCGTCAAGCTGTGCTGTCTGATGGCGGTTGATTGTACCGCGTAAGCAGAAATGTCGCCAGCGCTTTATCTTTTTTTGATAGTCCGAGCGTTTGTTTATGACCCCCGTCGAAGTCGTTATTATTGTTTTGCAATTGATTTTCCTCGAAGGCATTTTGTCTATCGACAATGCTGCGGTGCTGGGAGCGATGGTGGCCCCGCTCCCCGTGGACAAGCCGATCCCCTGGCCCCGCTCGCTGGCGTTCATGTCCGGTTGGGGAGATCGGATTTTCGGGCCGCAGCAAAAGGCGGCTCTGACTGTGGGTTTGATTGGCGCTTATGGGGGGCGGGCGTTGATGTTGCTGTTGGCGACTTTCATCATCGCCAATCCCTGGCTGCGGTTGCTGGGCGCTGCCTATCTTTTCAAACTGGCCATCGAGCATCTGGGCGCTTCTCACGAGATATGGGATGAAGAGGCGGAATCTGAGGAGATGACGAAAAGGGTGCGGGGCAAGGGTTTCTGGATGGTCGTGTTGTTGGTCAATCTGGCGGATATGGCCTTCAGTTTGGATAATGTGGTGGCGGCGGTGGCGTTGAGTAAAGATTTCTGGGTGGTTTTTTTGGGGGTGGCTATCGGCATTCTTATCATGCGTTTCGCCGCCCAGATTTTCACCCATCTTATCGCACGGGAGCCGGTGTTGGCGACGGCCGCATATTTGCTGGTGCTGGCGATTGGCGTCGAGGTGCTGGTCGAGGATATGGCGCTGTTGACGCATCATGAATTGGTCATTCAGAGCTGGCAGAAATTCATGATTTCGATTTCCATTCTCGCACTGGCGGTGATTTACGCTCATGCGCCATGGTTGCAGCGATGGTTGGGGCCGGTTTTTTCGGTGATCAAAAGGGCGTTTCATTACATCAACAAGGCGGTTGACGTCTTGCTTTTTCCTGTTGGGTGGCTGTTCAAAAAGCTTTTTCAGGGCGTTTCATGGATGTATAGACAGCTTATCCCCTCCAGTCATGTGGTCTGATGCCGTTTGTTGTCCCGTCCGTTTATTTCCCCTGGCGCCAGCGTTGCAATCCGGGCCAATGGCTGCCGGGCCAGTACACCCGCCCGCACCGCCCGCAGCGCACGAATTCTGACTGGGTTTGGGCCACGTAGGGCGGGACCATCGGTGCGGCTTCTTCCACCGAGATGGTCAACAGTTCGCCATTGCAGACGGTGCAGCGCGGCGGATGCAGTGATGGCCCGACGGCGGCGATCACCTGCCGCACCTGTTCATTGATCTCCGTGGCGGGAATGTACAGCGTCCGCACGCCCCGTCGCCCCGCCAGTTCTCTATCCCGCGTCACCAGCAGGCGGTTTTCCGCCCGGGCAATGCGAATCATTGCCTCGTCGGGCAGGTCGTTGCGATATTCGGCGTCATAGCCCAGCCAGCGCAGGCGGCGGGCCAGCGCTCCCAGCATGGCGTCGATGAGAAGGGCGGGCGCTTTTGCTCCCATTTCGGGCATCTGGTATGATCTCCGGGGTATGCTGATGAACAACTGTTGAATGATGACCCTGGCATATTCTAGATCATCCTGTTTGCCGCCGACAAGGTTCTTTTTATGATTGATTCCGCTTCGCTTCCTGCATGGCCGCTGCTGGCCGCCGCCCTGGCGCTGTTGTCACCCTGGGGGGCGAGTCTGCTTGCTTCTGATGACGAGACTTCGCGCTCGGCGGGGCTGCTTCCGCTGATCGCTGTGCTGGTAGCCTTGATCGGATATGCTGCAACGGGGTTTGCGTTGCATTTTGGCGGCATTGGCATTCTCATCGATCATCCCGATGTGACGGCGCTGGTGTGGGAATGGACGCCGCTGAGTTCGGGGGATCTGTCTTTTTGGGGCGTGGCTGGCTGGATGGGGTTCGGCATGGCAGAGGCCCAGACGCCGCTGGCGGCCTTGTTGTTTCTGACGACGCTGCCGTTGGCCGCTACGGCCAGTTTGCTGGCGTTGCTGACGCTGTGGCGCCAGATCTCGCCCGCGGCGGGCGTATTCTTGGCGGCGCTGATGGCGTTGCTGCTGGCGCCGTTGGTGGGGAATTGGACGCAGGCCGGGGGGTGGCTCATGCACTTGGGCGAGTGCATCGGCGCAGGGGATGGCTATCTGGATTTTGGCGGCGCTTCGTTTTATTTGCTGGCCGGCGGCGTGGCGCTGGCGGCGTTGTTAGCGGGCCGCGGGTCGCGCCGTTCGGACGATGCGGCGTTTTTGGGGCTGACGCCTGTGTGGGGCGCGGGCCTGCTGGCGGTGGGTGGCGTTGGCTGGATCATCGCTTCTCCGCTGCATCTCTGGATCGGCGTTTCACCGGCGCAGGCGGCGTTGAATGGATTGCTGGCGCTGGCTGCGGGCGGGTTGATCGGCTTGACGTATGGCTGGGCGGCGCTGGGCGCGCCCGATGCGGGCTGGACGGCGCGTAGCGCCGCGGCGGGCTGGACGGCGGCATTGGCGGCGCTGGCATGGATGTCACCGCTGCAATCCATGCTGGTGGGAGCGGTGGCGGCGTGGCTGTTCATTCTGGCGGTCTGGATCATCGATGAGTTTCTGGGTTGGCGGGATCCAGGCGATATCTTTGCGATGTTTGGTTTGCCAGCTATCTGGGGCGTGCTGGCTGTTGGTTTTTTTGCGCCGACTCCCGGGCAGTTCAAGGCCCAGATCATCGGCGTTGCCAGCATCTTTCTGGCGTCATTTTTTGTCACCAGCGTTTTTTTGGCTACGATGTTATTGTTCTCGCATCTGACTGCGAGGCGAGTGCAGCCTGCTCCTTTGCCCGAATCGGACCCCGACGCGATTTTGCCCGAGCTTTAATCTGCCAGAGATTGGGCGACGCCGCCCCCCAACATGCCGATAATGCCAGCCAGAAGCCAGGCGACGCTGCAAAACATGACCGAGAAGAAAATACTGCCGCCGACCGTATTCAACTGCATCACATTGATCCCCAGCGAGAGGAAGTATTTGACGACGGGGTCGGGCAGCAGCAGCAAGCCCGTAACTTGATCTCCCATCACCTTGAAAGCCAGGGGCGATAAAGCGATATTGACCACGCCGTCGATGACGCCGGCGATGACGCCCGCGCCCATGCCTGCGGCGACGCCGCCGGTGCGGGCGCCGCTGCTGATGGCAATGCGCCCGGCAAGATAGCCGCCAAAAGCCCAGGCGGCAATGCGCAGCGGAAAGGCGAAAAAGCCGCAGATTGGGATAATCCCCAGGACGGAGAAAGCTGCGGCCAGGAGTCCGCCCGCCAGGCCGCCCCGTAAAACGCCTCTGGCAATCATGTTATTGAAAAAGAGAAATTCATGGAGAAGGGGAAAGGTTTATTTCCAGAAGAAGAAGAGGTTGAAACCTTGAAAGGCCAGTATGGCCGCATCTCTGCTGATAGCCTGCATCATGCCCCAGACGGAAAGCCCCACCCATTGCCCGAAAGGCGTGTAGGCAAAAAGCAGGAAGAAGAGGAAGATGCCCATGCCGCTGAGCATGTAGGCGTAACGCAGGACGCTCGGGGGCAGATAGGGTTCGAGAATGCCGAAACCGTCCAGACCGGGCCAGGGAATGAGATTCAGCACGAAAGCGAATATCTGGAAGAAGGCCAGGAGTGAAAGCGCCTGCCAGAAGGCGGCGTGCGCCCGGATGGTCGCTTCGCTGAGTCCGAACATGAAGGGAGAGAGCAGTAGCAGACCGAAGATCAGCGTCGCCAGCGGGCCCGCGGCTGAAACGACGCTCAGTTGCCAGCGTTTGCGGATGGCGGCGCGGTTGATGTATACCGCCCCGCCGGGCAGGGGAATGCCGCCCATCAACAGAAAAATGATGGGGAAGATGATGCTCATCAGGGGATGGGTGTATTTCAGCGGGTCCAGGGTGAGATAGCCCATGTGAGCGACGCTTTCGTCACCGCTGAGATAGGCGGTGAGGGCGTGTCCGAATTCGTGGAAAGAAACCGCCAAAATCCAGCCTGCCAGCACAAAGATGAAGGTGAGTTGGCCCGGCGCGCCAATGCCCGCATAGAGCAAATAGCCTAACCCGGCAAAAATCGCGACCAGCAGCAGGAAAATCGGGCTGATTTGAGGAAATCGGGACGCCCGATTTATTTTGGGATGCCGGGATGGTTTGCTTTTTAGGGGAATGCCCCGTGATCGAGTCGATTGGGGAACAGGATTGTTCAGCTCCGCCCGTTGCAGATAGGCCTTCTCGTCCACGTCGAACTGACGCAGGATTTCGCCGCCCCTGGCGTCAAGCCTCCGCAACATGCCCAGGAGCATGAGCCGGGAGTCGATGTAATCAAGTCCCTGCTCTTCGGCAGTTTGCACCGCTGCCGCCATGACCTTTGCGCCATCTTCACTGAGGGGAAACCCGTAGAATTCGCCGCCGTAAGGATCCTTATCCTGTCCCGAATCCAACCTGATGTAGGCCCACAATCTGGTTTTCAGGTTTTCGATTTTGATAGGGAACTGGGCCAGAACCTGCTCTCCAAGACTGCCGCGGGTCTCCAGCGCGCCCAGCAGGATGTGTTCCGAGGTCAGGAATTTCTGTCCGTGGGCTGCGGCGATGGCCTGGGCTGTCGCTAATACTTGCGTCCCATCTTTGGTCAGCGAGAGGGGCTTCCGCGATGGGGCGTGTTGGGTGCTCGCGCTCATAGACGCAACTATACCATAATTTTTGGTGAAAAATAAATCCGTTGGGTTGCTGAAGGGGTGCGTCCCTTCCGGGAGCGGGCGTTGGCGTCCAGATTGGAGCTCCGGTGCAATTCAAGTATACTATGGCAGCTTGTTCGGCAGCTTATCCCGGAGACCCTGTTGATGGCACCAGAAAACATTTCAGAGCGCACCCTGGCTATCGGGCCTGGCGGCAAAGCGTTGCAGACATTGTTTGATTCGGCACAGGCATTCTGGAATTCACCTCAGATCATGCCTGCGGTTCTTGGAGGGCGGTGCAGTGGAGTTGAACCGAATGGAGATGATGCGCATTCCTGGGCTGCTCCTGATTACCTATTCGGATTTTGGGGGCGTTGCTGGTGAGCCGACGCACTGGCGGACGCTTGGCGCAAGTCGTCATCGTCCTGATGATTCTATTCTTTTGGGGATTGGCGCTTTCCAAAAATTGGGATCAGTTTATCACCTTTCCCTGGCAGTTTTCCTGGTTTCCGATCTTTTTGGCGTTTGCGGTGTTGATGCTGCAAGGTTTTATTGTGGCGACAGTTTGGTGGCGGGCTCTGGTTCTCACCGGATCCGCGATTTCGTGGCGGCTGGGCGTGCAGCTTTATTTTCAGGCCCAAATTGCTCGTTATCTGCCCGGCGGCGTCTGGGATATGGTGGGGCGCATGATGCTGGGCAGTCGCGAGGGGATCGGCAAGCGCTCCATGGCAGCCAGCATGGGATTGGAGATGGGGTTGCAAACCCTCAGCGGCGCGGTTTTTCTACTGGCGGCGCTGATTTTGCGCACCGATATGGATGTGAGAATGTATCTGGCGTTGGGGATTGCGGTCATGTTAGGCGCTTTGATCTTCCTGTTGCCGCCGGTGTTCACTTTTTTCGTCAACAAAGGGCTGAAGTTGATCAACAAAGAGCCTCTGGATATGCAACTGACTTATCTTGACATCTTTTTGCTTTTTCTGCTGAGGTTGTTTGGGCATGAGCTGATGGGGCTGGGTTTCTTTCTGTTTACGGCTGGGCTGACGCCTCTCTCTCTTTCGCAGGCGCCATTGATTATTTCCGCTTATGTCGGGGCGTGGCTGGTGGGATTTTTGGCCCCGATGGCGCCCATGGGCATCGGCGTGCGGGAAGGAGCGCTGGTATTGCTTTCCAGCAGCGTATTGCCCTTGGGCGTCGCCACCGCAGTGGGCGTGGGCTATCGCCTGCTTATTACGATTCGTGATCTCATCACTGCCGGGATAGGTTTTTATCACGCAAAAAGATAGGGGCTCCTATCCGCCAGCAACTCCAAAAGCGCCTCATACGCGTCCAGATAGAAGTGACGCGTAACGTCATTATTCATGCGTTGGTCTTTCACTGAGTTTGAGCAATATTGCCAGGAGAATGCCGGCGCCAGATGACAGATAGACAACCATGTTGTCAGTGAAAGAAAGATAGTTGTAGGGAACGGCGATTCCCATTTCGTAGATGATGACGAGATATTCTTCGAGAATGAGCGCCAGGCTTAACGCCAGAAAGATGGGGAAAATGACTTTCAGTTTTTTATACGCCACAAAACCTGACAGGATGAATACAAGTCCGATATGAAAATGGTGGATATCGTCGCTGATCAATGCGTAGCCGGAAGCGCTGCTCAGTAACAATGGGTAGACTACAATCATCACAGTTCTGATTCCCATCACAAACAGCGCAGTCCACAGGATAAGATTGGCAGTTAATCTGTAACGATTTGAATATTGCAGCGAGAAGGGGGGCCGATCGTTCATCGTTCAAAACCGCCAGTTGTTATGGAAACAGATGCCATGAGCGAATGCTCGCCGATAAGAATGAAAAAACGTCTGTGTCATTCTGAGCGACCAACGGGAGCGAAGAATCTCGCGTTTGCAGACGGGGAGATTCCTCAGTCGCTGCGCTCCTTCGGAATGACGTAAACATAACTTTATTTACGGAACAGCAAATCAAATATCTCTTCATACGCGGCGATCTGATCCCGCAATTCGCCCGTATTCACCCCTCCCGCGGCCAGCGCGGCCTGCGCCTGCCCGATGCGTTGCTTCATCGCACGGGCGATCAGCTTCTTTTCCAACCGCTGCTTCCAGGCGGGATGATATTTGTCGTAGTAGCGCAGCCGCGAACGCCACAGGGCCACGGTCATGGCCCGGCGGAACTGGCGGGCGCTCTGCCCCTCGTAGTGCGTGATGCGGGCGGTCGGGACGCAGTAGACAGGCCATCCCTCCCGCCGGATGCGCATTTGCCAGTCCATCTCCTCAGCGTACATGAAATAATCCTCGTCCAGCAGGCCCGCGGCGTCGATGGCCCGGGTCCGCACCAGCAGCGCCGCGCCCAGGGCAAAATCCACCAGGAAGGGGCGGTCGCCATCGTACAGGCGGCGAGGATATCGGCCATTCAGCCGCGAGTTCATCAACCTGGGGATGGGATGCAGGTCGAGAATAAGCTGGGCCAGGCCCGGAAAGTGAAAGGCGCTGTGCTGAAAGCTCCCGTCACCGTAATTCAGGCGCGGGCAGCACCCCCCCGCCCGGGGATGATCCTGCAAAAAGCCGGTCAGCGCAGCCAGCGCGCCCGGTTGTAGCTCCGTGTCGGGATTCAGCAACAGCACCGCCTCGGGTTTCTCCCTGCTTCTTACTCCCTGCTCCTTACTCCCTTCCTTCCCAAATCCCAGCAGCTTCAATCCCACATTGTTCCCGCGCGCAAAACCCATGTTCTCCTGGCTGGCCATCAGCCGCACCAGCGGGAACTCGTCGGCGACCATGTCGGCGCTGCCATCGGCCGAGGCGTTGTCCACCACCACGATGTCAGCGTCCAGGCCCGGCGTTCGGGCTGCATCCTCATAAAGCGATTGCAGACAGCCCCGCAGCAGGTCGCGGGTGTTGTAACTGACGATGATGACGCCCAGGCGCATGAGAAAACCGTCAGGGCTGGGGAGTGGGCTGCGGGGTTTCGGGCGATTGCCGCGGATCCGCGATCTGAATTTCGTGCACATCCGCGAAGTTGTTTTCGATGCGCACATCCTCGTGCAGCAACCCGCCCCAGATGCGGAAAGGATTGCGAGCGGGGATCACATCCCAGATGATCGTGCCATACACCAATCCGCGCTTGCCCGGATCCAGAAAACACTGCTCCCGGCCGTCCACCATCTCGCAGCGCAGATCTTCATTTTTGCGCCCCACCGCGAAGCGGAAGGGCCAATCCTGCCCGAAGTTGGATTGGTAATTCAGACCAAAGCGCCAGGTGCCCGATTGCTCGAACCAACTGGGCTCATTCTCGCGATAGGCCAGCGCATTGTAGTTTTCGCTGGCCTTGTACACCGCGCCGGGCCACGGGCCCGCGGTGCGAATGGGCACGTTGCCATAATTTTCAATGGTAGCGGTGAAGATCATCTTGCCGCCCAGGGGGATGTTCAGCTTGTAGCCGTTGTCGAATGGCCCGACCATGGTGATCTTGCCCTCCACGATCTGCGCCCGCGGATAGCCGCCATCCTTGATGGTGAGCGTGCCGGTGACGATGTTGTGATTGCCCACTTTATCCCAGGCCTCGGCCACCACCAGATAATCGCCGTCCGGTGGCGGGTCAGCGCCCTTGTCGATGCCGCCATCATAGTCATAGAAATGATAGCCGGCATCAGTTGCCTCGACCTCGCGTTCGGTGGGCTCCAGAGGGTATTTGCGGTCGGGCCTGTCCTTGTCGCCGGGGTTCATCAAGTAAACCTGAATTTCGTCCACTTCCTTGGTCAGCCAGTAGGTGATGGAGGCCCGGTCGCCGATGCCATCCTGGTTGGGCGTGATTACCTGGGGATTGACCGCAAAATTCTCGAACTCGGGCATATCGGTGTCAGCGTCCTCGATGGTGATGTCGCCTTCGGCCCGATCTGTCTTGCCCCGCTCATCAGTGGCCTCGATCACCCAGCGATAACGGCCATCGGGCAGCACCCGACCGATGTATTTCTGGATGATGTGACCTGGGTCAAGAAAGATGGGCTCTTCGATGACGCCGCCCCACAGCACGTTATAATCCCGGGCGCCGCGATGTTTGTTCTGACGAAAATAGTAACGGTTTCCCGCTTCATCCTCGAAGTAGATAGAGATGTTACTGGGACGGCGAACAGTGTAGGAAATGCGCGCCACATCGGCCACGCCGTCGGCGTTGGGGCTGATGATCGCGGGCTCGATACGGGCGTCGGCCAGGATCGGGCCTGTCGCACCGCAGGCGGTCAGCATCAATACAGCCAGGAAGAGCAGGCTGCTGGAGATAAGGAATGCTATGAATCGATTCATGGGAGTCAAAGACGCCGGACAAAGCGCGGCGTTGTTTTTTGCATTGTAGCTTCTGGTTTTTGCATGATACCGGATCAGTCTAGCAGATGAATCGGTTTTCGGCCAAACAAAACGACAATCGCACCGATATGATCAAACCCCTTGACGCACTTCCTGGCCCGTGCTACATTGTAGACAATCACACTTGCTTTTCGCTCCCGGAGGCCCGCCATGAAAAATATCAGCGTTCTTGCAGCCAAACACCTGGGGGTCATTGCCTGCCCGACCAACGCCACCCTGTTCGATGCAGCCCGCATGATGGATGAGGAAGACATCAGCAGCATCATTCTGGTGGATGACGCCGGTTATCTGCGCGGCATCCTCACCCGCACCGACATCTTGCGGGCGGCGCTGGAACATCCGGATGCCTGGCAGGGTTGCTCCTGTCCCGCCTGGATGACGCAGGATGTGGTGACCGTGCCGCCCACCGCCTCGCTGGAAGAAGCGGCCCGCCTGCTGCAACAAAAACACATCCACCGCGTCGTGGTCACCGAAAACGACGGTGCGGGCGAAGTCCCGCTGGCCGTCCTCTCCGCCCGCGACATCATCTACCACCTGGTGCACAACCGCTGAACAGTACACAAAATCCGCCAGATTGTAGGGCGCGTGCTTGGGGCACATGTGCGGTTTGGATAAGGGAAAATGATGAAATACCACGATGACAGGCAAGAAAGCATCGCTCTCCCATATGGTTTTTGGTGCAAATATGCAATCCGATTGCACATTTGCATACTTTTGATAGACTTGGACAGCGTCTCTGATCTTGGATTTTAGTACACAAAATCGGCCAGGTTGTAGGGCACGCGCTTGGGGCCCGCGGGCGGCGGGGGCAGAGTGAGGCGGTCGAGGATGCGCTGGCGCTGGGCCGCCATGAACGCGTCGTCGGGGATGTCCACGCCCTCGGCCCGGGCGATGCTGAGGTAGGGCGCGGCGGGATCAGGCTGGAAGGGGCTGAAATAGATGATGTCGTCGCCATCCAGGGGCATGGCGTCCAGTGCGGCCGCGGTGTCCTGCACGTGACCGGCGTCGAAGCGGCGCCCGCCCGCGCCCAGCAGCACGATGACGCCGATCTGCAATCCGGCCGCCTTCATGCGTCCCACCGCCTCAATCATCTCCGCCGCCGTGCTGGGTTTGCGCAGCCAGGCCAGCAGCGGCTCGTGCCCGCTCTCCAGACCGATGTACACTCGACGCAGGCCCAACGCCCGCAATTGACGAAAGTCGTCCACGGTTTTGCGCTCGGCGCTGAGGCCGTCCACGAACGCGAACACGCCCGTCATGCCGTGGGGATGTTCGTCCAGCCAGGCCCGCCGTGCGGCCGCGTCCAGCCCCTCGGGCAGGATGGGGAAGGCCCGGGCCGTGATCTGCATCAGGGGCAGCAATCGTTTTTGGGGAATGATGAGCGCGTTGGCGTCGGCCAGAAAGAGGCTGCGCCGCATACTCACGCCCGGTCCGAAGAATGCCAGCACATCGGCCACGTGCTGCTCGAATTCGGCGGGCGTTTTGATGCGAAAAGGCCGGTCCCGATAGAGTGCGCAGAAAGTGCAGGTATTGAAAGAGCAGCCCTCGGTGGCCTGTAACACCAGGGCCTGATATTGGTCGGGGGGCAGAATGCTGATGGGACGATAGACCTGGTGGAAGCGCCGGATGTCGGCGACGTAGTCGAAATCCAGCGCCCGCGCCATCACCGCCGCCACTTCGTGGTGCGTATTGCGTATTCCGTATTCCGTCTCATCCCCACCGATTACTGAATACTGAATACTGTTTACTGAATACTGTTTACTGATTACTTCCAACTCTCCCCGCATCTTCGTCAACAGCGCCTGCGCCTCATCCGCAGACAACCACCGCCGCTGTCGCCGATTGCGTTCATCTCGCCAACGGGCCAGCACCCGACCATCCAGCCCCCGCCGATAATTCACGCCATGGTCGAAGGCGCCGATCAGCCGTCCCGCCAGATCGAAGGTGTAGATCAGCAGCTCGTCGATGCTGAGGGTGAGGGCTTCGGCGTTGAGTCGAATGTGAACGGCCCGGGCGTCGGGCAGGGTGAGGGAGTAATGGGGCATAATGTGTCTGAGGAGAGGAACAGTCGTAGTTGATTGAGGATTGCTGGGGAGATTTTGGGTATTTGATATTGAATATTGGGGTAGGCCAAAGGTCTGAATATCCAATACCAAATATCTAATAAACCGAACCTCGCGGGAACAGCGCCATGCGTCTAGTCTTTGTGCGCATCCCCATCCCCATCCTCATCCTCGCTCGCCAGCTCTTTCCAGCGCTCGGCCATGGCTTGCAGCGCAGCCAGTACGCGGCCATTGACGCTTTCGGGCGGATAGGCGCCCGATTCGTCGGCCTCGCCCGGCTCCAGGCCCGTCAGCAACGTCAACGCCTGGTCCACTGTCACCACCGGGTGGATGTGAAAGCGGCCCGCGGCCACCGCATCCACCACATCTTGCCGCAAGGCCAGATGCTGCACATTGGCCCGGGGGATGATGACGCCCTGGGTTCCGGTGAGCTCGCCCGCCAGACGGCAGGTGTCGAAAAAGCCTTCGATCTTCTCATTGACCCCGCCGATGGCCTGCACATCCCCGTGCTGGTTCACCGAGCCGGTCACCGCCATATCCTGACGCAGGGGAATATCGCCGATGGAGGAGATCAGTGCGCAAAGCTCGGCCAGAGAGGCGCTGTCTCCCTCCACCATGGAATAGGTTTGCTCGAAGACCAGGGTGGCGCGCAGGGAAAGAGGCTGCTGCTGGGCGTAGCGGTGTCCCAGGAAGGCGGAGAGGATCATCACGCCCTTGGAGTGAATGGGCCCGCCCATCTTCACCTCTCGCTGGATGTCCACCACGCCCCCGCGGCCCATGTAGGTGCGGGCGGTGATGCGGCTGGGCGCGCCAAAGCTGATCTGCCCCAGTTCCAGCACCGCCAATCCGTTGATCTGGCCGGGCCGGGCGCCGCTGACGTCGATGAGCAGGATGTCGCGGGCGAAGGCTTCGCGCAACCGCTCCTCGGTGCGATTGCCGCGATAATGCTGTTCGTCGATGGCCCGTTGCACATCGATGGCAGTGACCAGCTCGCGTCCCATCTTCCCGGCCCAATAGCTGGCCTCGGTCAGCAGATCGGAAATGCTGCGGAAACTGGCGGAGAGATACTGCTGGTCGGAGACCAGGCGGGAGCTGTGATCCACCACCCGGGCCACGGCATCGGGCGCGAAGTGACGCAACCCATCCTTGCGGCAAAAGCTGGCGATGAATTGGGCGTATTCGGCGATGGTCTCATCATTGCGGGGCATGCGATCGTCGAAATCGGCCTGCACCTTGAATAACTCCAGAAAATCCTCGTCGTACTCTGTCAGCAAGTAATAGAGCCAGGCGGGCCCGGCGATGACCACCTTCAATTGCAATGGGATCGTTTCGGGCTCCAGCACAGCGGTGGAGACCAGGCCCAGGGATTGGGCGTACTCCTCCACCCGGATCTCCCCCTCCTTCAACGCCCGCTTCAGCGCATCCCAGGCCTGAGGTCGCTGGAACAGCGACAGGGCCTCCAGCACCAGATAACCGCCATTGGCCCGATGCAGCGCGCCCGCCCGGATCATGGTGAAATCGGTGACCAACGCCCCCATCACCACCCGGTGCTCGATGCGCCCCACCAGGTTGGCGAAGTTGGGGTTGCTCTCGTAAATGACGGGCGCGCCCTGGGCGTCGCCGTTATCCACCAGCAGATTGACGCTGTAGCGGGCCATAACGCTGTCGCTGGCGGCAGTTTGCATCAGCGCCTGCGGCCCCGTCTGAGCCTCTTCCGATTGTTTGAATAAATTGGCGTTGGAGACCAGATCGTCCATCATGGCGTCGAGATGCTGGGGAACTTCGGGGATGTGCTGATATTTTTCCTTGAGCTCCGCGACCGGATGTTGGATGGTAAAACGAGCGACCCGATCATCCAGCGCCGCCAACTTTTTTTGAGCCTCCCGTTCCTGCTCCCGCATCAATAGCATGGTCTTCTCCACCTGCTCCGAGAGCATCTCTCGCAGTTTCCTCAACTTCTGTTTTTGCTCCTCGCTCAGCTTCTCCATATCTTCATCGGACAGCGGTTTGCCCTTGACCGTGGGGACCAACATGAAACCGCCCGGAATCCGCACGATGCCAAAGCTGTATTGCTCCACATACTCATTCAGCTTCTGCCAGGTTTCTTCCTGGAGCGCCTTCAGCTCCTTGATGATGCGATCTCGCTCTTGACGATAATTCTCATTCTCGAAAGCGGCGGGGATGGCCCGTTTCAACTCATTGATCAGCCCATCCAGATCATCCCGCAGCTTGCGACCCCAACCAGCGGGCAGACGGATGGCGTTGGGCCGGGAGCGATCCTTGAAGTTGAAGACATACACCCAATCGTCGGCCGCAGGCCGGGTGCGGGCCTCGGCGTCGATGAATTGTCGGGCCGCGGTAAACTTTCCCGTGCCCGGCACGCCCGAAACATAGATATTGAACCCGTCGTTTTTCATGCCCATGCCGAATTCCAGCGCCCGCACCGCCCGTTTTTGCCCGACGATGCCGGTCAGTTCCGGTAAATCGGCTGTAGACGCGAATTCGAAGCGGGACGGATTGCAAATGGGTCTGAGTTGACCGGGGTCAAGCTCTGCGATGAGATGCATCATATCTCCCTGAGAGTAACGGAAACCATCCACCTCTATCATACCAGATTTTTTATATTTTCGCGCATCGATTTCGAAAGCTGGCACCATGAGCGGCTGCACGCCAATAAGGATGAAACTGAGCACGTCAATCTGGCGGGACAGCCAAGCCCGTAAAACGTAATGCGTAAGGCGTAAGGACCTCACGTTTTACGCATTACGTGGTGCGCCAGGCCAATGTTGGCTTCGAGAGCGTCTCGGCAAACGACGCCAACGTTTATTTTCGGAACAGGCGCCATGAGCGTTTGCACGCCAATAAGAATGAAAAAACGTCTGTGTCATTCTGAGTGACCAACGGGAGCGAAGAATCTCGCGTTTGCAGACGGGGAGATTCCTCA
>JALSPL010000139.1 GCA_026985975.1 Anaerolineae bacterium
CTTCATAAAGTCCTTGGCGTGGCGCACGCTGGCCGGGCCCGATGAGAGGAAATCGGCATCCAGAGCCAACACGACATCCGCTTTATCGAAATGGTAAAGCGTATCCACGAACTCGCCAAAGGCCAGTTGGGCCCCGGCTCGGGCGCTTTCTCGGCCTGCGGGCTCATACTGATGCCATTTGGCCTTGGGATATTGAGTGAGAAAAGCTCTGAGCTGGCTGGCCAGGGTGGGAGAGGTCACCGTCTGGGTGAGAATGCGCACGCCGGCGCCATCCCCCCATTCTTTTTGCTCCGATCCCAGCTCGTTGGTGAAATCGGCCCAGGTTTTGATCAGACTTTTGCGGGTGGGCTGGCGAGATCGATCGGGATCGTAGAGATTAAGAATAGACGCCTGAGCGAAGATATCGGTGGCTCCCAGACTGGCGGGATGATCGACGTTCCCTTCGATCTTGGTGGGACGTCCCTCATGCGTCTCAACGATGACGCCCATGCCGTAGCCCATGGTTGGGAAGGCCGAGGCGTAGAACAAAGGCTCGCCAGGGATCACTTCCTCGGGCGCAGTCACATAGGGCACAATTTTGTCGGGATTGGTGGCGGTGCAGGCGGTCAAGCCCGCCAGAGCCATGGATGCGCCCATGATCTTGAGGAAAGTGCGGCGGGTGAGCCCTGTCGGGTCATCCAGATAGGCCGCGCCCGCAGGAAATTCCTGTTCCAGAAAATCTCGGAATTCCTCGGTGTCCGCAATCTCGTTGAAACTCCGCCAATACTTTTGGCCCGTTTTTTCGGTCAGGCGCTTGCGAAGCTCGGAAATGTTCAAACGTTTTTCGTCCATAATCACCTTCTCGAGTTAGGTGAGAGATGAGTTCAGTAAGCAGTAATCAGTAAACCAGTGAACAACTCAGGGGCGTCAAGGTGGAACGTTCATCGAACCTGGAACCTGGAACCTACCGGTGACAGACCGAGCAGTCGGTCACGTTAAACTGATGAATATCCACATGATATTTTTCCACAAGAGCCGCCTGCAACGCTTCGCGTTCCGCCGGATCTTTGGGCAGTTCATATTGCATATTGAAGACTTCCTCACGCGGGACCAGATGATCCTGACGATGGCGGTGACAGTTCAAGCACCATTCCATGGAAAGAGGTTGGTCTTTGCGCGTCCACCCCATCTTATCCACCCGACCATGACACTCCTTGCAGGGGATTCCTTTGTTGATATGGATGCTGTGGTTGAAGAAGGCGTAATCGGGCACATTGTTCACCCGATTCCAGAAGATAGGCGTATCCGTTTCCATGCTTTCTTTGATGGGAGCGATGGCGGGGCTATTGGCCCAAACCTGGCTGTGGCATCCCATGCAGATGTCGGTGGATGGCACGCCTGCAAAACTGCTGCGCTCCACATTCACATGGCAATAGCGGCAATCCAGCCCCAATTCGCCCACATGATGTTCGTGGCTGAAGAAAACCGGCTGTTCTCGGGCGATGGTGGTGCCGCGCATGTAAGGGGAGCGCACAAAAGCGTAAGAGACCACCGAGCCCACCACAGTAAGGATGACGATGCCCAACACCATGGCTTTGGCGATAAGGTTGAGGGAGGGATGAAATATCTGTGACATATTCTGCCTCATTATCCATGAATGAGTCGATGCGTCAATGAAATGGCGTTCCTTCCAAAAAACACTGACGGAAAAGAACGCTTAGTTCTCGATAGTCAACATCTCGGGTGTGAAATTCTGCGGGGGCGGAGGCGAGGCCGTGCGCCACTCCAGGGTCTCTGCGTCCCAGGGATTGTCATCCTTCTTGCCCCAGAAAACAGCGTAGAAGAAATACAGCAGGGGCAGCGTCAATCCCAATGATAATAGCAGTGCACTCAAAGTGATAAGTTGATTGGGCGCCTGCCAGGCTTCGGGATAGGCCACAACCCGGATACGCATGCCTTCAAGCCCCAGCAGCAAACCGGGCCCGAACGTTCCCAACACGCCCAGCAAAATAGCCCAGCCGGTGACGCGGGCGAGCAGTTCAGGATAAGCGCGCCCTGTCGCCTTGGGCCACCAATAGTGCATCCCGGCCAAAAAGCCCACCATCACCACGCCCACCATGAGGAAATGGAAATTGCCCCATTCGAACTGCGTATGCAATAGCGCCTGCGCAGTGACGGGCGAGAACAGCGGCAAACTGCTGGCCCAGAAGAAAGCCAGAGAGACCAACGCCGTAAAAGCAAGCACCATAGGAGAAGTGAAAGTGGCGCGTCCCTTGCGCAAAGTGGCGAACAGACTGAGGATGATAATCGCCATGGGAATAGCGCTGAGATAAGCTATCAGCGAGAAAAATAGATTAACCCACGCCCACTGATCGCTGGTGAAAGTATGCACGCCCCAGCTCAATGACATCAGCACCGCCAGAGTAACCATGGAATGCTGCACGCCCTTGCGCCCCACAATGGAACGACGGGCAAAGGTCTCGATGATATCAGCCACGATCCCCACCGCAGGCAACATCATCATATAAACCGACGTCTGGGCGAAAATCCAAAAACTCTGCACCAGCAATTGCGGATTCAAATTCAATCCGTAATTCACATATCCCAACATCTGTTCACGCATGGTGGCGGTGAAGAAAACCCATACGACCATAAAAAACGTTCCCACGATGACGGTAATGCTGCTGAGATAGAAGCCCCAGATGGTAAAAGGCAACTTCTCCCAATCCAACCCCTTAACCCGATAACGGTGAATCGTAGACAGGATGTTGAAAGCCATCAGGAAAACGGCAAACCCCACAACAAGGATAATCGACAGCGCTGGCAGCACCCGGGAAGGCGTATAACTGGTGGCGTAAGGGGCCAGAAAATTCCAACCAGCGTCCGAGCCGCCGAAAGCCGCTTCCATGACGATGAGGCTGCTGCCGCCCGCATAAATGTAGAAAGTCAACAAATTCAAACGGCGAAAGGCCATGTTATCCGCCCCAATCATCAATGGCACAACAAAATTGCCCAGCACGCCCAACATGGCCGGCAACATGAAGAGATACACCATCACCCCGCCGTGCAGGGTGAACAGCCGGGCGTAGATATCCTGGAACAACTCTTGCTGGGGCGTCAGCAATTCGAGTCGCAGGAGCGTCGCCGTGGCAATGCCAAATGCAGCAAATCCGGATATCACCAACAGATACAAAAACGCGATGCGTTTGTGGTCTGTGGTAAGCAGCCAGGATTTGAAGGTGTAACTGGCATTCCAGTAAGTCGTTTTTGGGGCCGCGGCCGTCGCCGCAGATGGAGCGCCTGCCATATGTCACTCCTTTCAAAAATGAAGATGAGTAAACGTCACTGAACCACCAGGAATCATGCGTGGCTCAACAGTTGGATAGACAGAAACCACTTACATTCAATCCTAACGGAAAAACTCGCAAATGAGATTGTCCAAAGTGGTGCAATTTTCTGTCTGTTCGGCGTACCCCATTTGGGGTAATAACAGCAGGGCGAGCATCGGTGATCGTCCTGCCCATGATGACTGATTGCGGCTACTGGCCGTTATTCGCCTCTGCGGTGGGCGGCGGCGGGTTTTCGCCCTGGACCCCGGTTAGAGAATCGAGCAGGGAGCGGGCCTGATGTTTGCCTTCTTCATCCTTGGCAATGGTGAGATAAACAGCCAGATCAGTGGCGGCGGCCTTCTTATCCCCCAGCTCGATATTGGTGACAGCCCGATTGAAATAGGGAGCGGGAGCGTTAGGATTGATCGCGATGCACTGATTGAAATCCTCCAACGCTTTTTCCGGCTCCTGATTAAGCATATTCAGGACGCCGCGATTGAAATAAGCCGCCACCAGTTTCGGATCCAGTTCAATCGCCCGGTTCAGGTCCGCCTCGGCTTCGTCGTTCATCTGCAAGCCCATATAAGCCCGAGCTCGATTCACATAAGTCGTAGCGTTATTCGGATCCAACTGCAGCGCTTTATCGAAATCTTCAGAGGCCTTGGCCGGACGCGAAATCATCAGATAAGCGGTGCCGCGGGCGGCGTACGCCTGCGGAAAATGACCATCGATTTCGATGGCTTTGCTGAAATCATCAATGGCTTCGTTGACCTTCCCCTGATCGATATATACCAGCCCCCGATAATAATATGGAACCGAAGCGCCGTCCGGATTGGATGCTATCGCCACCGAAAAAGCATCCAGCGCCCCCTGCACATCCCCTTGCTTGGCTTTGTCCAACGCAAGTTTGGTAAAATCATCCATCGGCAACTCGGCGCCTGTCGCAGGCGTTGCCGCCGGCTCCTCCGCCGTAACGGCAGGGGTGGCGTTTCCCAAATTCAATAAGCGCGTCAGAGCAAACCATACGCCTACCATGACGACCACAGCAACGATGGCGGCAATTAACCAACGCCGCCACTCAAATGATGATTGTCTTTTCTCAGTCGATTGAGCCATAAATAGATGAGATAACCAAATAGAGAGCGTTTGCGATTAAATGAATTCTAACAAACTATGCGGGATATGAAAAATCACAGGAAAAGAGGCTTGCAGGATTCAACTGCTTGTCCACAGAGGAAATTCACCGGCAGGCGTTGCGCAACGCCTGCCGGTGAATAGGGTGATGATGCGAAAGAAGGTGTTGTCCAGCTATTTTTTGAGGACGTAGGCAACGCCGCCGCCAACAATCAAGCCGACCAACGCAGCGATGAGGATCGCCACCCAGTTGCTGCCGCCGCCGGCAGGCGCAGGAGCCTGCTCGACATTGGCCTGGGCTTTGGCCTTCTCGAGTTCGGCCTCGAGATTCTTCTTCTCGGTCTCGGCAGCCTGAACCTTGGCTTCAGCCTCTTTAGCCGCAGCTTCTGCATCCGAGGCTTTGGCTTCGGCTTCTTTGGCCGCGGCCTGAGCCGCTTCCAGTTGCTTGATGGCGTCTTCGTACTTGGCGGCAGCCTCAGAATCTCCGGCGGAGACAGCGTCATGCACCATCTGATTCAGCATGGCGATATGATCGGCGTTGGAGCCAATTTTGCCATACTTGGCGATGACGGAATCTGTCCAGAAGGCTGCATCGGCCATGTTCTGATGGCACCCCATGCACAGGCCCACGCGCTCCATGCGAGTGCGCTGATCGGCAGTGAGGGGACCGGAAGCGGGCCAGTGGGTGCCGACGACCATCAACTGCTCGCCCGTCTCGGGATCCACAATCTGGCTGAGATCCTGTGTGAGCCCGGGAACGGGTTCACTCTGATAGCGAGCGTTGGTGGAAAGCACATTGCCTTCGGCGTCCACCAGGTCGACGATAAAGCCTTTATCGTAGCCCTGCATGTAGACCCCGCCGCCAATGCCGTACCCCAAAGCCTTGGGATCATTGTGGCAGGACTCGCAGGTGCGGGCCTTGCGACCGGCCGTATGCGGCTGCACCGGCGCCATATCCAGAGCCAGAGGCGCTTCTTCGCTGGAGGCGATGACGTTATGAGCAATGTTTTTGCCATCTGGTCCGATGACGGTGTAGATGACCTGGCAGCCAGGAATCAGCGGCGTGACGCGTCCCTCGCCGTTGATGCCCAGGATCGGATTTTCCCATCGCAGATAGGAACGGCCTTCCTTGGCTTTGCCCGGCGATTTGATGGTCATGTCGTTAAGACCATTGGCCTGGTGCGCATTACCGCGAGCAATCCAGTCGCTGTCCGACTTGTCTTCTGAGTAGTCCATGGTGACATGGCAGCCATAGCACTGCGGAGCCCAGTCAGAATGACAGGAATAGCATTCCAGTTTGTCCAGGTGAGCGCCCACCGAATCCATAGCCACTTCGGCATCCTGGGTCTTCCAGGTTCCGTCCTGCTTGATCTTCTTCAGCAAGGGCACCTTGAAATCGAGACCGCTGGCGGAATGAACGATGACCTCATCGCCATTCTTGACCACGTTCTCGAAGGGATTGCCGCGAGTGGTCAGCAAGAAGCCGTCCATAGGATCGTATTCCATGCCGAAGTAGGTCTTGTTGTCGGGCTGTTTGTCTCCCAGACCGCGCTCACCCTCCATGGGTTTGCTCAGCAGCTCTTCACCGTACCCCAGCGGCAACTCCCATGGGAACTGATCGGGCGTGCCGTGGCAGTCTGCACACTCAATCTCGACCTGAGCCAGCGTGGTGGCAGGGATGTTGCCATCGCCGTGCATCTCGATGCTGGTATGGCAGTCCTGGCACAACATACCGCCCTTGGGGTTCTCGGGCCGACTTTCGATGGAATGATGCAGGTCGTCCTTGATGTAGAGGTACTTCTTGGTATGCAGCTTGGGTTGGCCCATGCCGGTTTCATCGAAGGGCGTGCCGTAGGGGAACTCCATGATGCCTTCGTAACTGACGCCGATGCGCTTGCCGCGATTGTGGCAGGAGTTGCAGGTCTCGACGGGAATGCCGGAGTAGGTGTGACCGTTGACCGTCACCTTGGCGTCCCGCGTGGCCTGAATCTGGTGCGTCATCAGATGCCCCGGCTCGTCCTTGGGGATGGTGGGGTCATCGCCCTCGTAGAACCCCTCATTGCTGTAGGGGATATGGCACGAAGAGCAACCGGCGCCACGCCAGTCGCCGCGTTTGGTGCGGGGCTGCACGCCCACATGACAACGTTGGCATTGCTGACGCTGATAAGTGAAAGCAGCCTTGGAAGGATCTTGCACGATTTCCTCCACCGTGGGATTCGGCATTTGCTCCACGTGGGTGGGGAAGTTGTCAGGATATTGCGCAATGACCTGTTTCATGTACGCTTTGTAGACGTCGGTGCCGGCGCTGGGAACCAGACCGTCCTGGTCGTCCAGGGTGTAGTTGGCGTAAATCGGCTTGCGATCTTTCTGCGCGCCCCAGGTCACCAGGTTGCCCTGAATTTTGCCCATTTCGGTGTTCATCAGGGCAGTCATCAGGCGTTCGGTGTAGCCAGGATGACACTTGCCACAAGTTTTGTCCGAGACCCAAATGCTGCCGGGATCAGGATAAAAATCGCCCGAGTGTGCAGCGTCAGCGTCGTCGGTGACCGCAGCATCACCGCCGTGGCAGGCGGTGCATTCACCCATAGCCTGGATCTGCTGATACATCAGCGTGTCGGGCTGTCGAATGTTCTCGATGCCCTCATGACAGGTGACGCACCCCTCGCGGTCGCCTTGCTGATGAGGTGAATTGGATGGTCCTTCTGCAAACGCCACGCTGGTCAGCATCAGCGCCAGCAGAACAACCAGTGTCAAGAGAATAAAGTGCTTACGTTTCACGAATTTCCTCCCTTTAGGGTCTATATCATCCTAAGGAGCAGTGGTGCAAACAATGCGTTGAGTTCGATTATGACTTTTTTCTGATTCTTTCCAAATGCAACCTCCTTTTCTATGTATGGGAAGCGGACAGTAAGAAAGATTCTATTTAATCTCTCCTTCATTATACGCTTTCACGAAGTGAAAAAAATCACCCCGCAGGATGATTTTTCATCTTCCCTTCATTTTTCTCTCATATATCGGATGTCTTTGCCGCCACCAGTGTGGCTTCGCTCCCCTTCTTTCAGTCGTTTGCTTTGCAGCGCGTCACGCCGTGCCCTGTCATCATCCCCCGCCATCCCGCCTCGCGCACTACTCCACCAGCCCGTTCCTCACCGCCCAAATGGCGGCCTGTGTGCGATCGGAAACGCCCAATTTCTCGAAAATATGCCGTACATGCGTCTTGACGGTGTTGCGGCTGACCACCAACGTCTCGGCGATGGCGTCGTTGTTCAGGCCCAGGGCGATGAGTTTGAGCACCCGCAACTCTTGTGGGGTGAGATCCGCCTGATGCAGCGCATCATTCTCCACCACGGGCGTATGTTCCAGCACCGATCGCAAGAGCGCCGAGTCGATGACCCTGTCGCCTTCGGCTGCTGCCTGCACAACGCGCACAATTTCCTCCGGTTCAGCATCCTTCAATAGATAACCAGCCGCCCCGGCGGCGATGGCCCGGGAGAGATACTCGGTGCTGGCGTAGACTGTCAACATCACCACGCTGATATCCGGCATTTCCGACTTGATGGCGGTCAGGGCCTGCAAGCCATCCATCTCGGGCATACGCACATCCAGCAGCACCACGTCGGGGCGCAGATCGCGGGCCAGGGCCAGGGCTTCCCGCCCGTTACCGGCCTCGCCCGCCACATCCAGACCGGCGCCTGTCAACAAGCCGCGCAAGCCGGCTCGAACCACGCCATGGTCATCAGCAATGATCACGCGGATCTTCGTCATCTCCAATCAATACTCCCGATTCCTGGGTAAGAGGAAGACGCACAAACACCTGTGCGCCTTCGCCGGGATTACTCGAAATGATACAAACGCCGCCAGCCAGGCGGGCGCGTTCCTGCATGGCCACCAGCCCCACATGCCCCAGATCAGCATCGATCTTATCCAGAGCAAAGCCCTCGCCCCAATCCCGGACGGAGATGGTCAGCACATCATCCTTGACGCCCAGGCTCACCTCGACCCGCTGTCCTGAGGCGTATTTATAGGCGTTGGTCAGGGCTTCCTGCACGATGCGAAAAGCGGTAATCTCCACGTTGGGGGGAATCGCAGCGCCATCCAAATCCATCTCCAGGCTAAATTGCCATCCCGCCCGGCGCGCCAGCCCCTGGGCCATCTCGCGAATGGCGGCTTCCAGTCCCAGATCATCCAACAACGTCGGGCGCATGCCCTCGATGATGCGTCTTCCTTCATTGATGGCCGTGGCCAACTGCTCCATTCCATCCTTCAACACGCCGCGAGCGGCCTCCGGATTCTGCTCCAGCAACGCGGCGTAATTACGCAACAGCAACCGCGTCGCCACCAGATATTGCAGCAGCCCATCGTGGATATCGTAGGCCACCATGCGCCGCTCCTCCTCCTGCGCCGTCATCAACTCATCCACCAACAGCCGAAGCTGCTGGCGATGCAAAGCCAGTCGTTGATACAGATCGGCGTTTTCCAAAGCAATGGAGCCCTGGGCCATCAGGCTGGAAAGCAGCTTGCAATGCCAGGGATCCAGGGTCTCGTCCCTGCGCCCTCGCAGCTCGACAATAGCCTGACGACGGGTGCTGATACGCAACGGCGCGTAGCAGATAACCACCTCGTCAGCCTGCCAGGTAATCATTTCCCCCACCGAAAGCTGCAAGGCTTGCTCCAACGAGGCCATGTGGTAAGGCGGATGATCTTCCGCATCGCTATGAGGCGCCCGGGCCACAACCTTGGGGCGGGCGTTGTCCACGCCTTCGGCCAGGCAGTAGATGGTCACCTCTTGCACCGGCATCAATTCCTGAATCGTGGCTATGGTCAATTGCAAAATCTCATCCCGCTCGACATGGGAACTGATGGTCATGCCCAAAGCCTGCAATCGATCCATCTGCTCGAAATAGCTGCGGGTCAGCCGGGCCATCTCATTGAACGATTGAGTCAGATGGCCGATTTCATCATTGGAAATCACCGGCAGTTGACCGCTAAAATCGCCCTGGGCCATCTTTTGCACACCCCGCTCCAGCGCCAGCACCGGCTCGGTAAAACTGCGGGCCAACAGTACAGTCAAGAAAAAGGCAATCAAAATAGCGCCAATCAAAATGACGCTGGCAGTGAGACGAAAGTCGAATAGTGGAGCCAGCAGCGCTTCCACCGGTTCCACGCTCATCATCACCCAATAGCGCTGCGGCTGCTGCAGCCAGTAACGCACGGGAGTGTAGATGAGCACATAATCATCGCTGATGATATCGCCCGACCGTCTGGATAGCACCTGCTCGCTCATTTTGGGAAAATCCTTCTTCACCGATTCGCCCGTATTCAAATCGGTGGGACCGCCCCACAATTTTGTCGGATCTGGATGCACCAGATAATAGCCATCCTGGTCCGACATCACCACCTGTTCGACGCCTGCTCGCTGCACCCCCACGACGCTGAGCAAAGCCTCTCCCTCCACATTGACCACAATAACGCCCTGAAAGATGTTGCGGTTATAAATCGGCGTCACATAACGAATCACCGGATGCAAGGGCCGCTCCAACTGACCATGCTCCCGGTTCAAGTCCATGGGTGAGATATAAATATCGCCCGGGGCCAGCTTGGCGCCCTCGATGAAATAGTAACGGTCGGATTTATCCTGTAACTGCCCCTCGGGCACAATAAACGCCCGCCTGCCAAGCGTATCCACCCGGGTGATTTCATGCCCGGTTGCATCCAGATAGCGCACCTGATAATAGGCGGGATGCGCCGAGGCGAAGATCAAAAAATCCTGCTCCATCTGACGCCGCCAGATATCCATTCTCTGCGCATCATCCCCGGCCGCCGCGCCCAGATATTCATTCAGGCTATTGAGATGAGAAAGATAGCGCACGTCATTATTGATGCCGTCCAGGAATGTTTCGATCTGCTGGGCGCGTCGGGCCAGTTCATCGTGCGAAGAACGGATCACTTCATCCTTGATGACATTCCCGGTGAACCAGTTGCCATAGAGCGCCGTTCCCATCAGAGGAAGCATCACCACCAACATCACCGCCACCAATAATTTGGTGCGAATGCTGGGAGCAAAACGTCTAAAAAACAACCTGTGCATCATGAAAACCGCTTTCTACACGCCCGCAGAGTGCAAAGCCGCATTGACGATGGCTTGAGCTTCGCTCAAAATACGGTCCAGATGCTGCTCGCCCAGAAAGCTCTCGGCGTAGATTTTGTAAATATCCTCGGTGCCCGAGGGCCGGGCCGCGAACCAGCCGTTCTCGGTCACCACTTTCAGGCCGCCGATGGGCGCATGGTTGCCCGGCGCCCGGGTTAGTTTGGCGATGATGGGCTCTCCAGCCAACTCGCTGGCCGTCACCATCTCGGGCGAGAGATTTTTGAGCACGGCTTTCTGCTTGGGCGTAGCAGGCGCGTCGATACGACGATATAGGGGACTGCCAAAACGCTCTGTCAGCGCCTGATAATGCTCGCCCGGGTCGCGGCCGCTGCGGGCCAAAATCTCTGCGGCCAGCAGATCCATGATGATGCCGTCCTTGTCCGTGGTCCAGACGCTGCCATCCAACCGCAGGAAGGACGCGCCCGCGCTCTCCTCCCCGCCAAATCCGTAATCGCCGCTCAGCAAGCCATCCACGAACCACTTGAAGCCCACCGGCACTTCGGCCAGCCGCCGTCCCAGGGCCGCGGCCACCCGGTCGATCATCGAGCTGGAGACCAGAGTCTTGCCCACGGCCGCGCCCGCGGGCCAGTCGGGCCGGTTCTGGAAGAGATAGTTGATGGCCACGGCCAGATAATGATTGGGATTCATCAACCCGGCGCCCGGAGTGACGATGCCATGGCGATCGTAGTCGGGATCGTTGCCAAAAGCCACGTCGAATTTGTCTTTCAGATCAATCAACCGGGCCATGGCGTAAGGCGAGGAGCAATCCATGCGGATTTTGCCATCCTTGTCCACGGTCATAAAGCTGAAGGTGGGATCGACATAGGGATTGACCACCTCGATATTCAGGCCATAGCGTTCGGCGATGGGCTGCCAGTAAGCCACGCCCGAGCCGCCCATGGGATCCACGCCGATCTTGAGTCCGGCCGCGGCGATGGCGTTCATATCCACCACATTGGCCAGGTCATTCACATAGGGAGCGATGTAGTCGTAGGCGACAGTGGTCTCGGCGGCCATGGCCCGCTGGAAGGGGATGCGCTTCACATCCTTGAGACTGCCGCGCAAAATCTCGTTGGCCCGATTCTGAATTGCGGCGGTGATGGCTGTATCCGCAGGGCCGCCGCTGGGGGGATTGTACTTGAAGCCGCCGTCATCGGGCGGGTTGTGCGAGGGGGTGATGACGACGCCATCGGCCCGAGCGCCCGCATGATCCCGGTTCCAGGTGAGGATGGCGTGGGAGATGACGGGCGTGGGGGTGTAGCCCCGGCCCGCCTGCACCATCACCCGCACATCGTTGGCCGCCAGCACCTCCACAGCGGTGATGAACGCAGGCTCGGACAGGGCGTGGGTGTCCATGCCCAGAAACAGCGGGCCATCGATGCCCTGGCCGCGACGATATTCGACAATGGCCTGAGTGATGGCCAGGATGTGATCTTCATTGAAGCTTTGCTTTTGTGACGAGCCGCGATGCCCCGAGGTGCCGAAGGACACTTGCTGGGCGGGCGCATTCGGCTCGGGATGCAGCACGTAGTAATCGGCAATGAGCCGGGGGATGTTGGTGAGAAGTTCTTTGGGAGCGGGCTTGCCTGCCAGGGGATGCAAGGACATGTTCGGGCCTCCGGAAATCAGTAATCAGTGTGCAGTATGCAGTGTACAGTTTGTTTAGAACGCACCAAAATGAATCGGGTGTATCCAAAATGAGTTGGAGGCGTTCATGCGCCATCGCCCGGCGCCGAGGGGCCGGGCTCAAAGCTAAAACCGGCTGAAGCCGATTATATCATGCGTCAGCGCCTGTTTTCCGTCATTTTTCATCGCTCATCACATATCAACAGGTTCTTGTCGGATAAGGCGCTTTAGCGTCTTTGAGCTATGAGCCTGGGCCTATCAGCCCCAGGCGGAGGCGGCAGACGCCAACCACCAACTGAAAATGAACGCACCAAAATGAATCACACCGAGCAGCGTTATTCAGATCGCAATTGTTGCAGCAACGCGGCCCGACGCCTGAGATGTGAGTAAGCCTTATTGTCCTCGGCGTCGAAATCCTCAGTCAACATCTTCGCTGCCGCGTCAGAATCGAGCTGATTGCGATGAGCGGCGTAAGTCTGACGGGCGGCTTCGTCATCCTCGGCCTGCACAAAGGCGATGACGGCCCGGGCCAGCGCATCCTGTCGCTGATAGGTTTTCATGGCCCGAATCTCTTTCAGCGCATCCAGCCGCTGGCGCAGCGCCTCGGCAGCGTCATAATTGCCCATTTTCAGGCCCGTATCGATGAGTTTTTGCACAGCATCGGCAAATACATCAGTAAGGATCAACGGCGATTCATCGGCCAATGCGGCCAGCGCCTCTCGATCCTCAACTTCAGAAAAATCATGCAATCGGATTGCCAGGTCTTCGGGGGGAGGGAATGATGAGGTCATTGTGAGTAATCAGTGGGAGAGATTAGATCAACCGTTTTTTGCGCCCGCCGCCCAGTTGCTGGCGACTTTTTTCCGCTTCTTTTTTCAAGGCTTCGCCTTGCAGGTGGCCCATTTCCCGATAGAAATCCGCGTCATAACGGCGCACCTGCACCACCACGGGCATGGGCGTGGCGTGGCCCAGGATGAGGGCCTGCTCTTTGCTATCCAGCCGGGCCAGCACCTGCCGCAGCTCCTGACCGCCGCTGACGCCCATGAACACCGCCCGGATGTCTTCTTCGTTATCCAAAGCCAGGGTGACGCGGGTGCCGATCTGCGACATGACCTCGCCATCGATGCCGCTGGGACGCTGATCCACGACAAAGAGGGTGACGTTGTATTTGCGCAGCTCGCGGGCGATGGTGCCAAAAATGGTCTTGGCGGCAATGCCCGGCTCCAAAAATTTGTGGGCCTCCTCGATGGTGATGACCAGGGGCTTGGGTTTGGCCCCCTCATCGCCGAAAGCCTCCTCCACCAGCGCCCGATAATGCAGACGGATGCGGCGGGTGAGAAAATTGGCCACCAGCAAATACGCGGCCAGATCATCGCCATATTTGCCGAACTCCAGCACCACGTTCTTCCCGGCCAGCAGATAATCGAGAATGCGCTTGATGGAATCATCCACAGGCTTCTTGACAATAAACCCGAAACGGGTGAAACGCTCCAGGCGGCGGCGCAGCGCGCCCAGGGTGCTTTGCGGCTGGCCCATCTCCGCGGCAAAAGCCTTCATGGCGTTGATTTTTTTGCCATCCTCATCCTCGCCGCCATAATTCAGCTCCAGCCAATCGTCATCCAAAAAATTCAGCAGCCAGGTCGGGCCCAGACGACGCAGCATGGCGTACATGGCTCCGATCTGGGCGTCCGATAGATCCATCACCCCGGCCAGCATCTCCACATCCTCGGGCTCGATGGTTTCGTAACCGATCTGCACGGTGAAATCGGGATTGGAGCCGCGGCGGCGACTGCTTTCATCATCCAGGGTGAAGATGGCCACCTGGCCCGGGAAGATCTGCTTCAGGCCCTTGACTTTGCCGGCGTGCTCGGCTGTGCCCTCCCAGCCATATTCATTGTGCATGTCGAAGATGAGATTGACCGCCACATCATGGTGGATGACGCCCGCCAGCAGCAGGCGGCTGAGAAAGGTCTTGCCCGTGCCAGATTTGCCGAAGACGGCGGAAGAGCGCTCGGCAAATCGGTTGAGGTTGATGGTGATGGGCACATCCATATCCAGAGGCCGCCCCACCCGAAAATAGGCGACGTCCCGCCCCTCCGCGTCCTGCGCCGCGCCTTCTTCGCCGAAGACATAGCCCACTTCCTCGGGCGTGGCGATGGTGACGGGCGCGTAATGGCCGGGGATGGTCTTGACCGGTTGGGGCAGATGGGCGTCGGGCCCGTCGGCATCCATCACCAGCATGGGGCTGATGTGCACTTTGCCAAAGAGGCTGGTTCCCAGGTGCACCTGGCGCATGAAGTCGATGCTGAGATCGGGGGGCGATTTCTCGAAGGCGGGGTTGGCGCTATCCAGAGCGATGTCGGTGATCATGCCGAAGAAGATGCGCCCGCCCGAGTGGATGGTGGCGTAGCGCCCCACGGCCAGGTCTTCCAGGCGCTGATCTCGATCCAGCAGCACTTCCAGGCCCTGGCTCAGCGACCCGGCCACCACCTGGCCCAAACGACGGCTGGCGTCCGCCTCGGGCATGACAGGCTCGGCGATGTCGCGCAGGAAGTCGTCAGCCATGATTCACCTCCATCTGGGCGGACAGACGCCGCAAGATGGCGTCCAGGCGGGCGGGCTCCTGGGCCAGCAGGCGGGCCAGCTCCCGGCCCGCGTCCAGCAGATAGCTCCGCTCCTGGCCCGGCGGCTGACATCCGGCCCCGTGCAGCAGGCTGGCGGCCAGCAGCTCATCGGTCGGGGCCTGGCCATGATTGAGGATGAGGCGGAAGAAGGCGAAATCGGCCAACGTCTGCCGGGTCTCGTCGCAATCGCAGGCCAGCACCGGCTGCAAAGCGCCGGGCGGACGTGGCGGCGCGCCCTGAATGATGCGCTCGCCCCGCCGAAAGGCCACGGCCAGGGCGGTAATCTCCACCGGAACCTGACGTCGCTGGCGCATGTCTTCGATCTTTTCCGGTGGCATATCGGCCGCGGCCGCCACCACCTGCCGCACAAAAGGATCATCTTCGACCACGATTTCGTAAATGAGGCCGTAGACAGGCGTTCCCGCGGC
>JALSPL010000140.1 GCA_026985975.1 Anaerolineae bacterium
TCCGCCCAGATCTCGCACGCTGAGATGCCGAAACAAAGCATAGGCCAGGAAGATGGGCAACAAAGCGAAAAGGGCCGCCATGCCCGGAGCCAGCAGCCACCGATACAACCAGCCCCCCAATCCCGCTTGAAAGCCCTCGGGCAGCAATCCCGCCCCAAATGCGATGGCGAACCCCGTCACCAGCAACAAACTCCCAACATCCTTTTCTCTGACTCGCCGTAAATGTCGGGCCGCCAGATTGAACGCGGCCAGAGCCAATGCCGCGCCGCTGGTCAACACCACCGTTTTCAGCAAAAATTGCGTCGCGCCCGCCAGAGAGGACGACGCAAAAAAATAATTGGCGAAGGCCAGCATTCCGGCAAAGACGGCCAGGGTGACGGCCAGCCATTCGGGTAGACGGCGGAGAGGGGAATTCATGGGGGACGGCGTTGTTGCTAGATGAGCGTCAGCATCCAGAGGAGAAGGAAAATCAGCCCCAACAGGATGACGAAGGCCGCCGCGGTCCACATCAGGCGCAGACCGCCCCGGTCGGGCGCAATTTTCGGGCCCGGATGCAGGACGGCGTCCAGGCCTGCGGCGTCGTCATCCCCGGCCTCCGCGTCTAACCGGGCCAGCAGCCAGCGGTTGATGGCCGCGGGCAGATAACCTTCTCCCCAAACGACATCCTCACCCAGACCAGTCAGGGGCAGAGGCGAATGGGCGGGGTCGTATTGCTGTTGACGATAGAGGAGGGTCTGTTCTCTCTCGGTGAAGGATTCGAGCATCTCATCGTCTACAAACCGCAGCCGCAGAAAGATGGCGATGAGCGCGATGAGCGCAAGCAGGGCCAGAGCGAGAAAATCAATGGAAGGAGCCATCATGAAAGGAGCGTTTTATGACGCCGGTTTATCCGCTCGCATGAGTCGTTGCGCCCATCTCCGGGTGACGCCGGGCAGGAAAGGCGACGCGGCCAACAGTAGTTCACCGGCAAAAAGAGCCAGCGGACGATAGGTTTCCAGCAAGATGTTCAGGGGAATATCGCGCTTCGGTTTCATCACGCTATAAGATTATCACGCCCGGCGTCAGTGCGCAAAAGGGCGGGAGATGAGGGGGGTGCGCACGGTTGCACGGTTAAATCGTTTCCGTCACTTTGTGGATGCCGCGGGGCTGGTCGATGTCGTAATCCCGGGCCGCGGCCAGGTACATGGCCAGCAACTGCCCCGGCATGATGGTGATGAGCGGCGAGAGCCACTCGGGCGCGCCCGCGGGCAGGCGCAGGGGGATGCGGGCGTCGGCCAGCGCCTCGGCGTCGTCGCTGATGACCAGCAATTCGGCCTGGCGGCCCTTGACCGTGGCCATGAACGCCCGCATCTCGGGCAGCATCCGGCCCGAGGGTGCAATGACGACGACGGGGAAGCCGTGCTGCACCAGGGCCAGGGGCCCGTGCAGGAAATCGGCGCTGCTGTACGGTTCCACCACGGTGTAGGTGAGCTCCTTCAGTTTCAGGGCCAGCTCGAAAGCGGTGGCGTAGTTGTAGCCCCGGCCCACGGTGACGCAGGCGGAGAGATAGCGATAGCGCTCGGCCACCCGCGAGATATCCTGCTCGATGTCGAAGACCGCGGCCATGCGCTCGGGCATCGCCATCAGCGCGTCCAGACGTTCGCCGTCACCGCCCAGCAGCGCACTGAGCAGAGCGATGGCGGCCAGCTCGGTGGTGTAGGTCTTGGTGGCGGCCACAGCCAGTTCCTCGCCAGCATGCAGGGGCAGCACGAAATCCGCAGTCCGGGCCAGATCCGAGTCGGAGATGTTGGTGATGGCTGCGGTGAGCGCGCCCTGCTTGCGGGCCTCGGCCAGCACCGAGACGATGTCCGGGCTCTTGCCGCTCTGGCTGACGCCCAGCGCCAGGGCGTTGCCAAACCGGGGCGGCTGCTTGTAGATGGTGTAGAGGCTGGGCGCAGCCAGGACCACAGGCAGGCGGTTATGGGCTCCGAAGAGATATTTGGCGTAGCGGGCCGCGTTGTCGCTGGTGCCGCGGGCTGCGATCATCACATGGCTGATGTCCCGTCGCCGGATTTCAGCAGCCAGAGCCATAGTTACATCCTGATTTTCTTGCAACAGCCGGGCCACGGCCCGAGGTTGTTCATGGATTTCCTGATAGAGATGCGTTTGTTCGATCATGGCGGTCAATCCTCAAAGCCGTTCTGGGCGATGACTTTGCTGTACCATTTGCCGCTTTCCTTGACAATGCGCTGCTGCGTCTCGAAATCTACATAGACGATGCCGAAGCGCTTGGTGTAGCCAAAGGACCATTCGAAGTTGTCCATGAAGGACCAAACGAAATAGCCGCGTAGCGGCGCGCCGCATTCAATGGCGTCGTGCGCCGCCTTGAGATGCGCCTTGATGTAGGCCAGACGGCGGTCATCATGCACATGGCCTTCTTTGCACACTTTGTCGGGAAAGGCCGCGCCGTTTTCGGTGATGTAAATGTTTCGGGGCTGATAGTCGAAGTGCAGACGATTGAGCAGGCGGAACAGAGATCGGGGCGCGACTTCCCAGCCCATCTCGGTGAATTCCGAATCATCAGTGCTGACTGTGGGAGGAAGATTATCGGATGAGGCGCCGCGGGCCACCGTGCGAGTGTAATAGTTGACGCCCAGAAAATCGAGAGGAGCAGCGATGACTTCCATATCGCCGTCCTGGATGAAATCCATCCTGGCATTATGCACCCGCCCGAACCACTCGATGACATCCGCAGGGTAACGTCGCCCGAAGATGGGATCCAGGAACCAACGATTCAGAAAACCGTCCATCTCGCGGGCGGCAGCGTAATCCTGGGGGCTGGGCGAGGCGGGCGCGACGTCGGTGAGATCCAGGGTAATGCCGACGTTTGCGCCTTCGCTATTGCCCCGGATCACCGGCACGGCCCAGCCGTGAGAGAGCAGCAGATGATGCGACGCGGCCACAGCCTGCTGAAAATCCTGGATGCCGGGGGCGTGGATGCCCATGCCGTAACCCAGGAAAGCGGCGACCCAGGGCTCGTTATGGGTGATCCAGTGCTTCACCCGGTCGCCCAGGCGGGCGCTGACCACGTCGGCGTAGCCCACAAAGGCTTCGGCCGCGTTGCGCACGGGCCAGCCGCCCTCGTCCTGCAGGGCCTGAGGCAGGTCCCAATGGTAGAGGGTGACAAAGGGCGTGACGCCCCGGGCCAGCAGGCCATCCACCAGCCGATCGTAGAAATCCAGACCCGCCTGATTGACCCGCCCGCGGCCATCAGGCAGAATGCGGGGCCAGGCGATGGAGAAGCGATAGGCCTGCAGGCCCAGATCCTGCATCAGGTCCAGGTCTTGCTGCCAGCGATGGTAGTGGTCGCAGGTCACATCGCCGGTGCTCTGATCGCTGATCCTGCCGGGCGTATGAGAAAAACGATCCCAGATGCTTTCGCCCTTGCCATCCTCATCCCAAGCGCCTTCGATTTGATACGAAGAGGTTGCGGTTCCCCACAGAAAATCCTGCGGGAAAGTGATTTTTTCAGTCATGATTTTTATTCCGAGAGGAGTAGATAAACAGATGGATGAAAACGCTTTCGTAATAAAAAAGACGAGGAAAATGACAAGGACGCTGTCAGTTTTTCTGACATATTCACGGCGTCAACAATAATGATCGCCATCCGCATCCTTCGCTTCGCGATCGATGAATGAACTCAGAAAAGTCAGGAAGCGGGTCACATCCCCGAACGTGCTGGCCAGCCCCAGCGAGACCCGCACCGCGCCGCTGGGTTTGCTGCCCAGACACTGGTGATAGGCGTTGACGTCGAAAATCCCGTCGGCGGTGGCCTGCTTGACGCATTTGCGCACTTCCTCGGCGGTGATGGTCAGGCTGAATTCGCCGGCGCCCGGGTTGCAGAAACATCCCGCCCGGATGGAGATGTTCTCTCCGATGGCTTCCCGCTCCACCAGTTGGTAAGGGAAGAAGCGCCCCTCAGCGTCCATCAGATTGAAGGCGACTGCGCCCCCGCGGGCGCTGTTGTCGGTGGGGTCGTAGATGCGCACTACGGGCGC
>JALSPL010000141.1 GCA_026985975.1 Anaerolineae bacterium
GGGCCTGCGCAGACGCGTGGCCGCCAGCATCCGCACAGGATTCGGCTATCCCCAGCCCGATGCTTTGCCCCTGCCCCGTTTTCTGGCCCGATCGCTTGCTCGCGTGCGCAACTGGACCTGGGCGCCGCCGCCGCCGCCCCCGGGCCGCCTGCTGGATGTGGGCTGCGGCGGGGGCGCTTACGGGGCCAGCCTCATCCGTCTGGGCTGGCGGGTGGATGGCATTGAGCCGGACGCCCGGGCCGCGGCCCGGGCCCGGCGTCAGGGCCTGACCGTTCAGCAGACCACGGCGGAAGAAGCCGTCCTGCCCGCCAGCGTCTACGACGTCATCACCCTGTGGCACAGCCTGGAGCATCTCAGCAATCCCGTGGCGGCGCTACAAAAGCTGCATCCGTCGCTTCGCGACGACGGTCTGCTGCTGGTGGAGGTTCCCAATCGGGCGGGGTGGGGAGCGAAGTTGACGGGCGAGTACTGGTATCACTGGGACCTGCCCCGGCACCGCGTTCATTTCACGCCCGAAAGCCTGCGCCGCGTCCTGGAGCAGAGCGGCTTTCACGTCGAAAAGATTCAGCACATTCCTAATCCCCACGGCGTGGCCGGGGCCCTGGCCTATCGTTTCGGGCGGTCGGGTCTGGCCCGCAACCGCATCATCCTGGCCCTGGGCTGGCTCTTCGGCCTCACCGCCGCCATCTTCCGCCACGGCGACGTCATTCGGGCGACGGCAATACCATGAAACTGACCCCCGCCAAACGCTGGCTGCTGGCCGCCATTCCCCTCCTCTTTCTGGGACTATTCTTCCTCTATCCCGTCCTGACGATTTTCAAGATCAGTCTGTTTCCGGGTGGGCGTTTCGACGCGGAAAGCCTGCGGGCGTTGTGGGAAAAGCCCTACTATCTGCGGGTGCTCTGGTTCACGATTTGGCAGGCCGCGGTGAGCACCCTGGGGGCGCTGGCGCTGGGCCTGCCCGCGGCCTACATTTTCGCCCGCTTCCAGTTCCCCGGCAAAAAGCTGCTGCGGGCGCTGGTGACGCTGCCTTTTGTCATGCCCACGGTGGTGGTGGCCACCGCCTTCATCACCCTCATCGGGCCGCGGGGGCTGCTCAACCAGGCGCTTATGGGGATGTTTCACCTCCCCGCCCCTCCCATCCAGCTCCTCAACACCATCTGGATTATCCTGCTGGCCCATGTTTTTTACAACACGTCGGTGGTGATCAGGATGGTGGGCGGATTTTGGGCGAATATGGATCCCCGGCAGGAAGCCGCAGCCGCGGTGCTGGGAGCGAGCCCGTGGCGACGGCTGCGCCACATCACCCTGCCGCTGCTGGCCCCGGCCATCCTGGCGGCCAGCCTTATCGTTTATCTCTTCAACTTCACCTCTTTCGGCGTGATTTTGATCCTGGGCGGGCCGCATTTCGCCACCATCGAGGTGGAGATCTATCGCACCGCAGTGCGGCTGTTCAACCTGCCCGTGGCCGCGGCCCTTTCCATCGTGCAGATGATCTTCACGCTGACCATGATGGTCGTGTATACTCGTTTGCAGCAGAAGATGACGGCGCCGCTGGAGTTTCAGGCCGCGGGCCGCAGCCAACGCCCGCCCCGCACATGGGGCGAGAAAACGCTGGCGGCCGGGGTCTTTACGGCGCTGGGGATTTTCCTCATCGCTCCCCTCATCGCCCTGATCATCCAATCCTTCACCCTGGACGGCGGCGTCAGTCTGGATTTCTACCGGGCGCTGTTCGTCAATCGCACCGGCTCCATCTTCTTCGTCACGCCCATCCAGGCGGTGCGCAATTCCCTGGTTTTCGCCGCTGTCACCATTCTCTTTTCGATGATCATCGCCCTGCCCGCGGCCTACCTGCTCAGTGAGCCCAAACAGAGACGTTTCTCTCTGGCGGGATTGCTGGACCCGCTGTTCATGCTGCCTCTGGGAACCAGCGCCGTCACCCTGGGCTTCGGATACATCGTCGCTCTGAATCGCCCGCCCCTGAATCTGCGGGCCAGTCTGCTCATCGTTCCCATTGCCCACGCGCTCATCGCTTTTCCCTTCGTGCTGCGGGCCATCCTGCCCGTGCTGCGCGGCATGAATCCTCATCTGCGGGAGGCGGCGCAAATGTTGGGGGCCAATGCGCTACGCGTCCTCCGCCACATCGATCTGCCCATCCTGCGACGGGCGCTGCTGGTGGGCGTCGTTTTCGCTTTCACCATCAGCATGGGCGAGTTCAGCGCCAGCCTGCTGGTCACCCGCCCGCAATTTCCCACCCTGCCTGTGGCCATCTACCGACTGCTGGGCCAACCTGGCGTCAGCAACTTCGGGCAGGCCGTGGCCATGAGCGTCATCCTCATGCTGGTCACCGCCGTCGGCTACATCGCCATCGAAAACCTGCGCACCGGCGGCGAGGAATTTTAGCGCCGCCCCGCACGCGTCCCGCCACTGAACACTGCTTCGTAAATAGACGTTGGCGTCGTTTGCAGGAGCGCTCTCGAAGCCAACGTTGGCCTGGCGCTCAACCACGTAATGCGTAAAACGTAAAACGTGAGGTCCTTACGCCTTACGCCTTACGCCTTACGCCTTACGTTTTACGCCTTACGTTTTACGGGCTTGGCTGTCCCGCCAGATTGGCTTGCTCATTTTCATCCTTATTGGCGTGCAGCCGCTCATGGCGCCTGTTCCGTAAATAAAGTTATGTTCACGTCATTCCGAAGGAGCGCAGCGACTGAGGAATCTCCCCGTCTGCAAACGCGAGATTCTTCGCTCCCGTTGGTCACTCAGAATGACACAGACGTTTTTTCATTCTTATTGGCGTGCAGACGCTCATGGCGCCTATTCCGAAAATAAAAGATTAGCACGCAGAAAAAGCGGAAAAATCTGATTGGCGCAGATGAAAAGATAGAAGATTGATAGAGATTCGGTGGAGATTCGGTGGAGATTCAGAATCTCAATGAATCTCGATGAGTCTCTATGAATCTCGGGACGCCCGCAACTGTGGACGATGGCGAGCCTCTGCAACCATCATCGTCTCTCGTCCATCGTCCATCGTCTTTTTCATCGGTATTGGCGTGCAGCCGCTCATAGCGCCTGCTTACTGTTTACTGAAAACCGATTACTGTTTACCCCATGCCCTTCCTCACCATCTCCCACATCTCCAAAGCCTTCGACGCCACGCCCGTGCTGCACGACATCGGTCTGGCGGTGGCGCGGGGCGAGATTTTATGTCTGCTGGGACCCAGCGGCTGCGGCAAGACCACGCTCCTGCGCATCATCGCCGGACTGGAGCGGCCCGACGCGGGCCAAATCCTGCTGGAGGGCGAAGACATCACGCCCGTCCCCAGCCACAAGCGGGATTTCGGGCTCATGTTTCAGGATTACGTGCTGTTCCCGCACATGACCGTGGGCGAAAACATCGCCTTTGGCCTGAAGATGCACGGCTGGGATAAGGAGCAGGCCGCAGCCCGGGTGCAAGCGCTGCTGGCGCTGGTGGATATGACCGGCTATCAAGAGCGCCCGGTGTATGAGCTCAGCGGGGGCCAACAGCAGCGCGTGGCCCTGGCCCGCAGTCTGGCCCCCAATCCCCGCCTGTTGATGCTGGATGAACCTCTGGGCGCGTTGGATCGCACATTGCGCGATCAATTGCTGGTTGAGCTTCGCTCAATCCTCCAGCAACTGGGCCAGACCGCCATCTATGTCACCCATGATCAAGTGGAAGCCTTTGCGGTGGCGGATCGGGTCGTGTTGATGCGGGCGGGGCGCATCGAGCAGGTGGGGACGCCCGAGGCGCTCTATCTGCGCCCGGCCACGCCCTTCGCCGCCCGTTTTTTGGGGATGCACAACATCCTCTCCGGCTCCGTCATCTCGCTGACCCCGCCCGTGCTCGAAACGCCGGTCGGGCGCTTGCACGCGGCCGAGTTGCCCGCGGGCCTGCGCGTGGGCGACGCGGTGCAACTCGTCATCCGGCCCGAGGGCGCGCGCGTGGCCACGGCGGACGCGACAGGCCCCAATCATCTCACCTTGCCCCTGGCCGCCCGCTCCTTCCGCGGCGCTCACACCCTGGTGCAACTGGCAGCGCCCCAGGGCCTCAGCCTCACCTTCGAGCTGCCGGGACCGGGATTCGACATCCGCCCGGGCCAGCGGGCGCACCTGACCATCGGGCCAGAGGCGGTGGTGGTGTTCGGTGAGCATGAGGAGGAAAAAATAAAAAGAACAGATATGGGAAGGAGCGCTCCTAACTGGCGAGATAATTGAGCAAGGACGCCATCCTGCTAGACATAAACGCAGATTGTGGATCATCTATAGGATACAAATGCTTTTGCGGCTTATATCTCCAGAAATATGATCCACAAAAGTGTTTATGTGTCGTTGGTTGACCACAAAATCAGCGTTCAACGATGTCCACCAGTTTGCTAAACATGTAAACGTTAGGGCTTCGGCCTTGTCCTTGCCGAAGAATCGATAATACTTTTTCCTCCTGTAATCGTTTCAATATCCTTTTAGCGCTCCCTTTAGAAATGTCTGAATCAATGATGAACTGAGAAGATGTGAAGATGGGCCTGGCGAAAAGAACGTCAATGGCTGAGGTTGTAAACTGGGAGCGCAAAACAGTAGGGAGATTGGCTTTCATCTCTTCGTACAGGCGATGAATGTCTTGCGCTTTTTGCGCGTCTGATGTTGCTTGGCCAATGATTGCTGTCAGGAAAAATCGCACCCATTCGCTATAATCGTCATGCTTTGAAATAGCTCGCAATTGATCATAGTATTTTTGGCGATGGGTTTCCAGATAGGAACTGATGTAAAGCATTGGTCTGGACAACAGTCCTTTCTCATAAAGGAATAGAGGAATCAGGATGCGTCCCACGCGCCCGTTTCCATCCAGAAAAGGGTGAATGATTTCGAATTGGGCATGAATCAGCGCAATCTGCACCAGCCTGTCCTTTTCATCAGAATGGATGTAGGATTCGAGGTTTTCAAGGAGGGACTGTAGCGACTGCGGTGCGGGCGGCACGTAGGTGGCATATTCGAGTCCGCCGGGCGCACCAATATAGTTCTGTTGGGTGCGGAATTCGCCCCGCTTCTTGTGCCTGCCCCGGACGCTGTTCAACAGGATGTGATGGATGCGCTTTATCAAATTGAGGCTAATCGGGTGGCGTTGCAACTCGTCCACAGCAAAAGCCATGGCGTTGCGGTAATTGATGATCTCCTGAATGTCTGCGAATTTAGAGCCTTCCATCAGGTCTGGCTCGGCTTCATAAGCCAGCACCTCCCGCAGCGTGGCCTGTGTGCCTTCGATGCGCGAGGAAAGCACCGCCTCCTGGGTTGTAAGAGGCGAAAGAAGGACGGCGGGATTGACGATGGATTGCAACAGTCCATCATAGCGGGCCACAGCGGCATTGGCTTCGCCAATTTGCGGGATTAGCGATACCCAATCCAGATCATTGATGGGCAAAAAGCGTGGCGTATAGGGTTTCATCCTAGGTTCTCCTTCAGAATCTTACGAAACAGCGTGATATTTAACATGAGCGGAGACGCCTCAAGGAATGCCAGTGTCTTTGCAGTTGGGGTAGGGGGCAGGGCGGGGGGCAGGGCAACGCATTCTATTTCCATTCCATTTCATAGTTACGATTATTTTGATTCTGAACGACAAAACGAGCACTTACTGGAAAAATCCATGGATCAATGGGTTTGTTGGCATAAGGGTTTTGGATATACCAGGCTTGAAGCATTCTGCTTTTCTTCCGATCATCAAACACGTCATGGAAAACCAAAGTACCGGTAACCGAGCGATGTCTGATTTTTGAACCGTAGAAATGAATACCTGACCTATCGATACGCTGATCAACAACTGTCCCCGTATTGATATCAACAATCGCGGATAAGCGTCCAAACCAGGCTTCTGCAATCTCTTCAGCGGAGTAAATTTTGTCTTCCAGATACAGAGCTATCACATAGGGATACTCAGATCCACGGATAGCTTTATGCTGACCCGCTTTTTTTCTCAACGGGCGATGGAATTTTTGGGGATTGAGCCAAAACGATCCCGATGGACCTATTGTAGCAACGCCGCCATGTTCTCGCTCCCAAATTGTTTCCAATGCGACATGGTTGCCGCGATTATCTTCGAAATGAAAGCAACTCTTGGAATTTGTCTGAAGCCAATAGATTACCGTATCGAGAAACTTGGTGACATCAATCCGAGATTGGAGTTTTAGCCTTTTTATGTATACCGCATAGGATGGCGCCGAAATATCGTTTAATAGCCATTGAACCTCATTTTTCCATATTTCCTGATGACGCATATCGTCAGTTTTAAGTATGGCCTTTGCCTCCACCACGATATTAAGGTCGCCAGCAGTTACCAAAAAATCTGGATTATTCCCCAATATGGTGGGCTCTGGATTGGTTGAACCTGTTTGCGCCAACCAATCCGCCAGCATGATTTGAAACCAGGTGCTTTTGTGCGGGCTGTGATTTGTGTTTATGAAGCGTGATTTCCAAACCTTTCGTACAGACGCAGGTAATGACAGCATCACTTGTTCAATAAGCAACCGTTCGCCCATGAGATCTGGCGAACGCGCCAAAAACACAACCTCTGGCACGGCGAAATCGGGCTCATTAGCATATTTGCTTAAGATTGCGGTTATTTCAGGACTATCAAAGAGCATTTTAGTCTATTACTCCCAAAATCTCATCCTGCTTTTCTATGTTACAGACACGTTTTATTTTATTATATACGAGAAACCCGTTTATATGATAGGCGCGCTTTATCATGGGATCAGGGTCTTTTCAAAGTCGCTGTTCGGACTGAACTGCATTCTCCGTCACGTCATTCCGACGACCGGAGGGGGGAGGAATCTAGTCCGAAAGGGCGCTTCGCTGGACACCTCAGTCGCTCTGCTCCTTCGGAATGACGTTACCACCTGACTTTGCAAAGACCCTGTATCATGGGATGCGTTTCAAAATTGGGGCGAAGCCCCAAATCAAACGACTTGCGTCTGCTTCCTGCAGACATTCAAGGTCTCGCAGACCTTGAATGTCTTTCACGCCCCCAAAATTGAAACTCACCCACTTGTATCTCACAATCTCCAACAGAACGCCAATCATAGGAGTGGTCATGTCAATGTTCCGAAAACCTGCACTTTCTCTGACGCTCTTGATGGCTTTGTTTATGGCTGGGTGCGGTTATGTGTTTCAACTCCCCAGTTCCGACGCGCTGCGCACGCCGCCAGCCATGACAAACGATCCGGCAGCCATCTTTTGTGAAGAGCATGACGGGCGTCTGGATATGCGACAATATCCAGATCAATCATGGTATGGCGTCTGCCTTTTTGCAGATGCAAGCGAATGCGAGATCACTGCTTTTCGGGAGGGGAGATGCCAGCCTGGTCGGCAAAAAATCGCCCACCCCATCCCGCCAGACACGCTGATCACCCTGGAACGAACAGTCTGCCTCACGCCGTGCCCCGTTTACCGATTGCATATAGCCGCCCGGGGACTCGTGACTTATGAAGGGGTGGTGAATGTCAGGATAGAGGGTGTGCAGCATGATCAAATTTCGCAAGATGATCTGTGGCGGCTGCTGGAAGCATTTCGGCAGGCCCGCTATTTTTACATGTTCGATTCATACTCCGGCGGCGCCACCTGCGGCACAAACGTTTACACGTCGCTGACAATCAACGGCAGGACAAAAAAAATCAAGCGTTACACTGGCAGCGTCTCGCCTCCAGAACTGGTAGAGCTGGAGATGCTCATCGACGAAATCGCCAATTCATCCCAATGGATCGAATGATCCGTTATTCTTGCCCCGCCCGCCCAAAATCTGCTATCATTCCCTCCCCAATCTCTCAATCTCCTAACCTGGCCGAGCCAGAGCCAAAAAGGAACATAGAGTTTCACAGAGATTGCCCGAGAACCACAGAGAAATCTCTAAAAAATCCTCTGGGAAGCTCTTGATTTTCCTCTGTGGTTCTCTGTGCAACTTTTTGTTCCGCTTACAAAAATTTCACAGTCAATCTCCCAATCCCTCAATCTCCCTCCATGACCGACATCGAAAAGATCAGGCTGACCAGCCTGGCCACCTGCGCCGGGTGAGCCAGTAAGCTGGCCGCCGAGGCCCTGACGCAGGTTCTGCGTCCAATTCAGGAAATATACGCCGGGGAAAGCTATGATGGCCTGTTGGTGGGCCTGGATATCGCGGATGACGCCGCCATCTACCAGGTCGCCGAAGATATGGCCATCGTCATCACCCTGGACTTTTTCACCCCTATCGTGGATGATCCCTTCGCTTATGGCGCCATTGCCGCGGCCAACAGCCTCAGCGACATCTACGCTATGGGGGCGCGGCCGCTGCTGGCCCTGAATGTGGCGGCGCTGCCCAAGAAGCTGCCCATCGAAATCGGAGCGGAGATTATCCGCGGCGGCGCGGCCAAGGCCCGCGAAGCGGGCGTCCCCATCGCCGGCGGGCACACCATCCAGGATGAGGAGCCCAAGTATGGGCTGGTGGCCATCGGCGCGGTGCATCCCCGGCGCATCATCCGCAAGAGCGGGGCCCGGCCCGGCGACGCGCTGCTGCTGAGCAAGCGTCTGGGCGCGGGGGTCATCACCACGGGCCTGATGCGGGATACGGCCACGTCCCGGGAAATCGCCACCGTGACCACGGGCATGCTGCAATTGAATCAGGCTGCCAGCGAACTGGCCCGGGCCCACAACGTCCACGCCATGACCGATATCACAGGCTTCGGGCTGCTGGGGCATGGCTGGGAGCTGGCTGAACAATCGGGCGTGGGCCTGGAGATCGATTATCGGGCGTTGCCCTGGTATGATGGGGCCAAACGTCTGGGCGCTGATTGGACCTATCCCGGCGGGGCATTCGATAACAAACTCTATTTTGGCCCCCACGTCAGTTTCGCCCCGGGCATGGAAGAATGGGAGCAGATGCTGTGCTTCGGGCCCGAGACTTCGGGCGGGCTGCTGATGGCGCTGGATGCGACCGATGCCGAGCGGGCGCTGCAAGCCGCACGCAAGCAAAACCTCAATCTATGGCCTGTTGGTCGCGTGGTTGCGGGCGAAGGCATTCAGGTGATAGCATAGAGACATTCAGTTCAGCCTGGAGGAACCATGCAAAAAACATTCACCATCCTGATTCTTGCCCTGCTCCTTGTGCTAGCACTGGCGTCATGCAGCAAAAAAGATAAACAGAGCGTCCCTACTCTGGCTCCGCCCGCGCCCACGACGTTCAAGCAATCATTGCCATTGCAGGGCGGTCGGGAGACGACGCCTGAGCCGGGCCCGGCCAACCCCACCGAAAGTCCGTTACCCACCCCGGTCAGCCCTTTGCCCACGCCCACGCCATCCCCCACCAGTTAACCATGCAAAAACGCCCGCCGGATTTCCGACGGGCGTTGCTTTTTCAGCGCATCAGGTGTTTCATATCCTCCGCCATCTCTTCGGCGGTGACGCCATAAGGCCAGATCAGTCGCACCCGGCCTTGCGGGTCCAAGATCGTGACGCTGGCGGTGTGATCCATCAGGTAGCCGCTGGCTCCCTCCACCTCTTTCTTTTTGTAATAGATGCCAAAAGGCGTGGCCGCGTCAGCAACTTCTTCGGGCGTGCCCACCAGGCCGATGAAATCGGGATGAAAATAGGTGACGTATTCCTTCATGCGTTCGGGCGTATCACGTTCCGGATCCACCGAGATCATAAAAACTTGTACATTTTTGGCTTTTTTCCCCAATAGCGGCATCATGCGGCCCAATTGCATCATAGTGGTGGGACACACATCAGGGCAAAATGTGTAGCCATAATAGAGGATGACCCACTTTCCTTCATAATCGGAAAGGTGCATCCGTTGGCCATCATGGGTGATCAGCGTGAAATCGCCCGGGGGATCGGTGGACTGAATGGTGCGACCATGATAGGAATAGGGGCGCAGCTTGACGCCCAGGAAATAAGCGCCAGCAAATAAAACGATGGCGATAATGACGATGGTGACAAGTGTTTTCTTCGTGATTTTCATGAATGTTTCTCCTGTCCGGGACTGAGGAAGAGACAGATTAGACGCAATGCCGCCAGACCTTTTATGGGCAAGCTCAAGCAAAGGATAGATCAATGGCTTCCCTGAAAAAAGGTCGGAATCAGCAACGGCAGTCGAGGAAACAGCGAAAATGATGGGGTTTCAGCCATAATTTCTTGGCGAAGCCTTGATATTCCCCTTTGCGTCCTTGCGACTTTGCGTGAGACAAAGCTTTTTCAGGCGATCCATCAATCGGCATAACAGCAAAAGAGATGGGCGGCCTCGTAACCAATGCTGTTGGCTCCCTTGCTAAAGGTGGCTTCCTTGGCGACGACGTTGAAATGGCTCAGAATCCGATCGGAGTCAGTCGGATAGACGCGATCATTGTAAATGCCTCGCACAATCCCCCAACCGTCCACCAGGATCAGCGTGGGGATGAATTCGAAGTCGCCGGGGCCGCGTTCATTGTAATAGACCTGGAAGCCTGTGCCGATGACCCGTTTGGTTTGGGCGGGATCGTCGCTGGTGAAGAAATTCCAGTTGCTGGTGTCCGCCCCCAGCGCTTCGGCATGGGCTTTCAGCACCTCGGGCGTATCATATTCGGGATCAAAGGTAATCGTCACAAATTCGACGGGAATGTCATACACCTCCGTTTCATCCAGCCGATCCTGCACATCCTTCATTAGATCATCGAGTTGTTCGCAGTCAGGCGGTTGGCAGCGGGTATAGGTGAAATTATAAAGCGTCAATTTGCCTCGAAAATACTCGCTATTCAGCGTCTCCCCATCCTGATTGGTGAAAATAAAGCCAGGGGAAAGACGTTCGCGCGGCAGCACCTGGATGGGCTGGAATATAATGAATGCTGCTGTCGCCAAAAGCAGCAACCCCAGCGCTGCATAAACGACATACAGCAACCTGAGCCCGCCGAAGCTGGGCAGAAGCTGACGCTCCTCGATTTCTTCGATGTCGGGCGTTTCCTTTTTCAGGGGCGTTGGGGAGACGTTTTCGGCGTCGATCATGGGATTATCCTCGACCGATGGCGCTTCTGTCGGTCACAGGAGACTTGACGAGATAATATGATACACTAGTTGACAAAAATGTTACAAATATCATCTTGCGTCGATGAAAAACAGTTGGACAAATTCTTTTTGCAGGGCTAATGTTTCCGCCTCCGATGCGCCCAGCGGGGCTGTCACCTTGAAAAGCGTCACGCCCTTGCTCTGGTCGCGCAGATAATCAGAGAAGAGAAAGAAGTAGAGGACGCTGTGACGCCACGCATCTTTTTCGGCATTCACTTTCATGGCGTAAACCGCCCCCTTTTGCAGAGGAATTTCCTCGGATGCAACGTCGGTGCGCCAGCCAGCGGCGTTGTAACAGATTTGGGGCGGATGAAAGGATTTGGCCTGGCGGCTGCCGATGATGCTCAGCCAGATGATCTTGCCATCGGCCCGGCGATAGCGGCGATAAACGTACTCTTCGGGCTCCAGCAAGATCTGAACCTCGATATTATCCTGCGGCATATTCTCGCCCGTCCACTGGCCTATCTGCAAGGGGACGTCATGGAGCTGGGGGCCCAGGCTGAAGTCGTAACGGGCCCGCACCACCCGCTCCCGCCGGGTCTTGCGCCAGCGGTCGATGTCCGTGACAAAGGTGTAGCCGGCCTCTTTGCCCAGGGCGAGGCTCTGAAGAAAATCGCGACCATAAAATCCGGCCATGATCAGGATGGCCGCGGCCAGCACGGCGATGATGATCAGAGATCGCTTCGTATCTTGCTGCATCCGAGTATCTGGGCCAGAAAAATGAGAAGAGCGAAGGAGACGCCAAAAAAGACGAAACCGGAATAATCGTGATAATAAGTGAATCCTGCATCCGCGCCCCAGCGGTTGGCCACCCAAAGCAAAGAGCTGACTCGCATGATATTGCCCAGGACGGCGATGGGAATGACGGCCAAAAAGAGCAGCGCCTTGCGTAGCAAGCTTCCCTGTACGACGTAGGCGAAGACCGCGGCCAGGGCGAACAATGTGATGATGGAGCGCACGCCCGAGCACTGGGCGCCCACCACAAGATGAGCGTTGGGCAAACTTACGGCCGCGCCCTGCACCGTCACATTCAGGCCTGCCGCCTGCATGATGCGGGTGGCGATCCGCCCCGTGAGCAGGCTCAGGGGCAGGCTGCTGGCTTCCACAAAGGGGAAGGGGATCATAAAGACGAGGAAGGCCAGGGGAAATGCCATCTTCTTCAGGCCTGGCCACCCCCAATAAGTCCAAACAGCGCCCGCCAGCAGCGCGATCATGCCCAGAGCGGCGATGTGAAAAGCCCGCTGATAGAGGGCAATGAGATAGATGAGGACGCCCAGAGCGATGAGCAGCAGGCCGCGGTTATCGGGCCTGCGCGTCAGCCGCGGCAGAATGCGCCAGGCAAAAAAGCCCGACACCAGGGGCACCAGCAGGCCGTGGCTATAATAATCATTGCTCCACCACTCGCCCGCCAGCCAACGCCCCACCGGCGCCAGCAGCATCGCGGCCAGCAATGCCATGAGCCCAATAAGCAACCAGTTGGGGCGAGAGGGGGCGTGTTCCATGACTGTTTGAGGGGATAAAAAATCTGGCGCAGGACGCCAGGGATGGAAAAGGAGCAACAACCGATAAACGGTTTAGCCAACCAGAGCCGCGGCAGGCTCTTCACGCCACTCATCGGTCTCCGGATCATGTATGATGCGGCGCAGTTTTTCCGGATCTTGAATATGGTCGATGAAAAGAACGCCGTTGAGATGATCGATCTCGTGCTGAAAAACGCGAGCCAGAAAATCATAGGCTTTGATGCGGATATCCTTGCCTTGGACGGTTTGTCCCTTGACGGTGACTATGGGATAGCGCATCACCTCGCCGATGTAACCGGGGATGGAAAGACAGCCTTCATCCCCCGGCTCTTTTTCGCCTTTGGCCCGCACGATCTCCGGATTGACCACGACGAACAGTTGGCCCGCCTGCGGGTCGTCCTCGAAACCCTCTTCGGGCATCTCCACCACGATGAGGCGCTCGTTGACGCCCACCTGGGGCGCTGCCAGCCCTACGCCGTCGGCCTGGCGCATCGTCTCAACCATGTCCTCGGCGAACTTCTTCAATTTTTTGTCAAAACGGCGGATAGGACGACTCCTTTTGCGCAGCCGTTCATCGCCGATGGTGATGATTTCAAGTAATGCCATACTTTTCTCTTGCAGAATGTTGAATGGAAGGTTGCTTCAAAAATTATAACAAGCTTTGTCAAATAGGGATAACTTGCCTCTCTGAAGTTTGGTTGGGGGGATTCCTAATAATAGTGGTATCCTATCAAACATGACTGGAAATCGAATCGGGAGATCCTCTCCCAACCGCTGGCTGTTGCTCCTAGCCTTGTTCATCGTGGCGGGCGGCGCAGCCTGGGGAATGAAGGAAGGCCCGCTGGCCCTGGCCGATTCGGTAGGCTATGCGATTTGTCATCAGATCACCGTGCGCACCTATGTTTTTGGCGATCTGGTGATGCCGCTGTGCGCCCGCTGCTCGGGGCAATATCTGGGGGCGATGGCGGGCTTTTTCATGGCGCTGGTCTGGGGGCGGCTGCGCTCGGCGGGCCTGCCCTCGCGAGGGATTATGTTCACGCTGGTGATTTTTCTGGCTGCGTGGGCTTTCGATGGCGTCAATTCTTACATCTTTCTCATCACCCGCCAGCCATTCCTCTACATGCCCCACAACATCCTGCGTCTGACAACGGGCATGTTGCAAGGCGTGGCCGTGAGCATGTTCTTCCTGCCTTTTTTCAATCAGGTATTTTGGCGGCTGCCCGATTCGCGCCCCGTTCTCACCGGCTGGCGCGACCTGGGGCTCATCCTGCTTCTGGCGGCGCTGCTGGCGGTGGCGGTGAACAGCCGCTGGACGCCTCTCTTCTACCCGCTGGCCTTTCTCTCGGTGGTTGGAGCGTTCCTGCTGCTGAGCCTGGTGGGAACGCTGATGGCCGTGATGGTCTTTCGAGCGCAGAATACAGCCGAGTCGGGCCGGGATTTCCTGCTGTTTTTCATTCCGGGCATGGCCTTCGCCACCTTGTTGATCATAAGCATCGCCGCCCTGCGGGCGTGGGCGGAGGCGACGCTGGGGTTTTCACTGCCCGAATAGCGTACAAAATCCCGGCATCAACCCACTTTCGTGCTATAATTCTTGTATGTACGTTGCACGCTCCTGTTACGCTTTTCCCACTGGAGGTTCTCATGGATTACGGCAAAGCTGTTTCTTTCGTCTTCAATGACAAAAACTGGATCGGCGTCATCCTCGTGGGCGGCGCTCTGGGACTGGTTGGCTTACTTTTCTTTTGGACGCTCATCATCCCCATTCTGGCGATAGCCGCCCTGCTGGGTTACATGATGCAGCTCATTCGAGATGTGCGCCTGAATCCTGACGCTGGCCTGCCCGCCTGGACCGACTGGGGAAAAAAGCTGAGTGACGGTCTCAAGCTGATGATCGTCTCCCTCATCTGGGCTATCCCGCTGTTCCTGCTCATAATGCCCATCATTTTTTTCATCGTTTTGGCGGCCGCTTATTCAGATTCCAATGCGCTGTCCCTCATTGCTGCCATCGTCTCTCTCGCGGCGGGGATGTTGGCCACGCTGTATGGCTTGCTGTTGGTCTTTCTGCAACCCGCCTTCACCATCAATCTGGCTGTGCGGGATGAGTTCTCTGCGGGCCTGGATGTTGGCGCCATATTCAAAATCACCCGGGCGCATTTTGTCGACATCCTCATCATCCTCATTCTGATCTGGGGAATCAGCTATATCGCCAGCTATGTGGGCATCCTGATCTTCCTCATCGGCGTCTTCTTCACCTCCTTCTGGGTGATGCTGGTGCGCGGCCATCTTTTCGGCCAACTGGCCAGGTTGGCTCTGCCAGTCGAGAAACCGGAGGATGTTCAGGCCATCGTTCCCACCGAAACCCAGTCAATTTCTGTAACCGAGTAACATCTCTATGCACAAACGTTTTCTGATTCTCGTCCTTCTGGTTGGCGTTCTGGCTGTTTTCATGGCGGCTTGCGGCGGCAGCAGCGGCGATCCGGTCAAGACTGTAGAGACCTATTTGCAGGCCAAGGTGGATGGCAACGAAAAGGTCATCCGCCAACTGCTCTGCTCCGAGATGGAAGCGGATGCGTTCCAGCAGATCAACGCCTTTACCAGCGTCCAGGG
>JALSPL010000142.1 GCA_026985975.1 Anaerolineae bacterium
CAGCGCCTGCGCCGCATTGCCGACGCTCGGGCTCAGCAATTCAGGTCGGAGGGATTCACCCGTTTCTTCGCCATGATCCGCCAGGAGCTGGATGATGCATTTTTCGCCGAAGCGGCGGGGCATCTCAAGGAGCTGAAGTTCCGTTCGGGCGTGCTGCTGGATGCGAAAGTGGGCCCGGGCGCCGAGGCGCAGCGCTACATTCTGCGCAAACCCGACCGCAGTCAGCCCTGGATCAAACAGCTTTTCGCCAGCAAATTGCGGGAATGCTCCTTTCGCCTGCCGCCGCGCGATAATACTGGCGCCCGTATTCTGTCCGAGATCAAAGACCAGGGCATCAACCAGGTGGCCAACGCTCTGGCGCAATCGGCCGATCATGTCGACAGTTTCTTCGGGATGCTGCGCAGCGAGCTGGCGTTTTACATCGGGGCCATGAATCTGCACGAGGCACTCGCTGGCCTGGGCCAGCCGGTGGTCATGCCCGCGCCTGCGCCCGCGGGCCAGCGTCAACACGCCTTCGCCGGGCTTTATGACATCAGCCTGGCGCTGACGACGCAACAGTCGGTGGTGGGCAATGATCTTGACGCCTCGGGCAAGGCGATGGCGGTGATCACCGGCGCCAACCAGGGGGGCAAATCGACCTTTTTGCGCAGTGTGGGGCAGGCGCAGTTGATGATGCAGAGCGGATTATTCGTCCCGGCGACGTCATTCAGCGCCAATGTCTGCTCGGGCCTGGCCACGCACTATCGCCGGGAGGAGGACGCCAGCATGACCAGCGGCAAGCTGGACGAAGAGTTGGGTCGCATGAGCGCCATCATCGATCATCTCGGGCCCGATGCGCTGGTGCTGCTCAATGAATCATTCGCCGCCACCAACGAGCGGGAGGGCTCCGAGATCGCCCGCCAGATCATCACAGCACTGCTGGAAGAGCGCGTCAAGCTGTTTTTCGTGACGCATCTCTACGCCTTCGCCCGCGAGCGCTACAATCGCCATGACGAGGACGTTATCTTTCTGCGGGCGGGCCGGGAGAGCGATGGAACCCGCACCTACAAAATCGTCGAGGGCGAACCGCTGCAAACCAGTTTCGGTCAGGATCTGTATCGACAGATTTTCTGATGGCCGCACGCGGGACCAGCAGCCGCTACAGACCAACGCTGGGGAGAAATTGGCGATAGTCGAACATGGCGGCCCCATCCTGCACCAGGCCCAGGAAGGGCGTTTGCGTGAAATCAGGAAAAACCTGGGATAGCTGGTCGTTGAGCAGGCGCTTTTTCACGATCTCGCTGAGCACGGTGCGGTAGTCGGTGGTGATGGCCAGATCGCCTCGATCCAGATTTTCTTCTTGCAGACCCGGCCAATCGCCATAAACCCGGCCGCCGTTGACGCCGCCGCCCATGAGGAACATGACGTTGCCATGGCCGTGGTCGGTGCCCAGGCTGGCGTTTTCCTTCACCCGCCGCCCGAATTCACTCATGGTCACCAGGGTGATGCGCTGCATCTCGTCCTGCATGTCGGTGTAGAAGGCGCTGAGGCCCGCGGCCAGTTGCTGCAAGAGGTTGGCCATATAGCCCTCGACGCCGCCCTGCTCGGCGTGGGTGTCCCAGCCATTCAAATCGATGGCCGCCGCTTCCAGGCCCATATCCGCCCGGATGATCTGGGCGATCTGTTTCAGGCCCATGCCGAAGGCATCCTCGCCATAGTCAGCGCCATGCTGCGGTTGATATTGCGCCGGGTCCGCCGCAGCCAGATAATCGAAGGCTTCGAAGACCAGCCGCCCCTCTTGCTGCAGCCAGCCGTCGCCAGCATAGAGACTTTGCAGGGTCTGTTGCACCCGCTCGATCTCCCGCTCATCGCCATTGAGCTGAAAGCCGTCGATGGATTTCAGAGCCAGGGCTGAGATGGGCCCGCTCAAGGATTTTTGCAGGATGCCGCCCATTCCCACCGCCCGAAACGGCGAGTCGTTTTGCCAGGTTATGCTGCTCAGATGCCGGGCCAGCCAGCCGGTGGCGATAGTGAGATCGCCGGGGACGCCGCGCTCCATGTAATCCTGGGCGCTAAAATGAGAGCGGGAGGGGTCGGGCGAGCCCGACGCATGGATGAAGGCGAGATGTTTTTCGTCGTAAATATCTTTCAGGGGCGCCAGCGCCGGATGCAGACCGAAAAATCCGTCCAGATCGATAACCCCCTGAGGCTGGTCGGGGTCGGCGATGGCGATGGTAGGGCGGAGATCGTGATAGCGACTCTCGGCATGGGGAACCACGGCGTTGAGGCCATCCATGGCCCCGCGCAGAAAAATACAGATGAGGATATCGCCCGCAGGCCCGCCGGAGGCTGGCCGGAAAGCCATGCGAGGCATCCACGCAGGGCGATTGAGAATGCCTGTCAGCGTGGACAGGCTCGAAAGTTTGAGAAAATTGCGTCGCGTCAGATTCATAATCAGACTCCTTTTTCGGGGATCAGCGCCACTGGAAGTAGGGAGAATCAAGCAGCAGGGCTGTCAATTCGGGAATGCGACGGCGGTGCTCGGGATCGGTGATGTCGAAAGCATGATCGTCGCCCAGAAGATAGACCAGGAGCCGCGCCCGATCATCGAGGTGAATGGTCTGATGCAGAACCAGGTCGATGAAGAAATCCACCGTTTCTTCGGCGCTGGCGTTTTGCCCCAGCTCGGCCTCGAACCGATCCCAGGAAACCAGCGCGCCTCGATCGCAGCCCTCGGCCAGAGCCAGGCCGATGTTCCAGCGGGCCAGCAGTGCGTTGGCGTTGAGCCACGAAGCGGCGTCATCGGGGTAGCCGTCGGGCGTGGGCCAGGCAAAGAGGGGCTGTCCCAACTGAAACAACGCCCGCGACATGCTGGCCCCGCGGGCGTCCGGTATCTCCAGCGTGCGCGCCGCTGCGCCGATGAGTTCGAAAGGCCGCCGGAACTTCTGCCCGACGCTGGCATGAAAATCCTCATGCGTGAGGATGGTGCGCAACACGGCCCGCATATCCCCCGCTGACGCCCGAAAGACGCTGGCAGCCGCATCCACCACGCCCGAGGGCGGATCATCGGCCACAAAACGCACGCACAGGCGGTGGGCCACATGGCGGCTGGTGGATTCATGGCTTGCCAGGATGTCCAGGGCCCGCTCCCCTTCTTCCTGCCCGCGCCCGGCCGCAAAATCCAGCCCCAGCAGCGTTTTTGCGTCCCAATCATGGCGGCGGGATGAAAAGGCGAATGCGCCCGTCCGCCGACTGACGCCCCATCCGGTGAGAATACGGGCCAGTTCCTGGACGTCTGTCTCGGTGTAGCCGCCATCGACGCCCAGGGTGTGCAGTTCCATGATCTCGCGGGCGTAGTTCTCGTTGGGGGCTTCGGCGGCGCTGCTGGCGTTGTCAAGATAAAGGAGCATGGCGGGGCTGTGGGCGTCGGCGCCCAGAATGTCACGGAAGGGGCTGAGCGCGTATTGGCGCATCACCTCCCGATCTTCCACCGTCTTCAGCAACCGCAGGGGGCCATCGAAATAATACACAGAAAAATGGTTGCTCCAGTAATCCACCATCATCTGCAACAACTGACGTTTGCTGTAGACGGCCCGCTCCAGGGTGGCGGCGAAAAGCTCCAGGCGGATGCGCAGGAAATCGTCCAGGGCCTGCAGCTCGGGCGGCGTCATGGCCAGCGTCTCATAACGACGGGCGATGCTGGATTCCAGGTCGCTATCATCGATGCCGTCGGGATTGAGCTGCTCCTCCAGCCAGGCTTCTGCGCCCATGCGCTGCGCCCGCGCCAGCTCCGCTCGCGTGGGCCCGAAGCTGGCCCGACGCAGCAAATGCAGGATCGGATCGACGTTCTCGGGCGTGGGGCGGCCGCGCCAGCGGATGTCCGGCCGGGTGCGGGCGGACGCGGATGCGCCTGAAACCAGGCCGCTGGCAGTCGCCCCCACCGCCAGAGCGGCCACTCCGCCCGTCTTGAAAAAATCTCGACGCGTGAAAGACATGATGAGGTTGCTCCTTGAGAAAGGCTGGGAGAGTGGGAGAGTGGG
>JALSPL010000143.1 GCA_026985975.1 Anaerolineae bacterium
GGGGCGGCAATAGCGGCGGCGGGGGCGGCGGGCATCATGGTGGCGGTAACAGCAAGCCTCCCCGAGGCGGCTTGCAAAAACCGCCTCGAAATGTTTCCTCGGTTTATTGGGCGCTAGGTAAAAGTCGAAAGTGGTGGGAAGGACCACATTGCTCTCAGCATGATAATTTTTCCTGCGGCCCGGCCAGTGTAGCAATGATGTTGAACGCCGTCACTTCCTCACGATGGGAACAGGAGGATATTCTTATGCCATTGAAACGTTGGCTATATATAGGAGCCACCAAACCGGAATGGCTGGCTGAAGCGTTCAATAAAAATGCAGCCAATGAAGGCATAAGTTACAGAGCAGAGGTGCATAGGGATGCCTCCAAAGACAAATTGATTCATGAGATAAAACAGGGGAATCCAGTTACAACATTGGTGATGTTTGGGCCGGTGCGCGGACATTACATCAATGTGGTGGGATATGACACCAAGAAAGATATCGTATATTACCTTGACCCTCAAAGTACCAATCATGTAGAGAAGATGCCGTGGCAAAAATTCGATACAGGAGCCAGCTATAGAGATAGAGACTGGGCATGGTCTCAAAAAACAATCTGGTTAGGCTCTCAACAGCGTATTATGATAGTCTATCACCCTTGACAATCATTTCAGTTTGACTATGAAAAAATCAATTCACATTGCATTACTTACATCTTCTATACTCGCGATTGTTTTTGTAATTGCAGGCTGTGCGTATCCTTGGGAGCGCATGTATGATGGCGAACTGATCCCTGAAGATCGGGAAATCGTTTTCGTGACAGGCGACTACACTGGATTTATGCATCCGGATGGCACCGGTCTCATCAAGCGGGAAGGAGCACCGCCACAACTAATGTGGGCAGGCAGACGAGGAGAGTATTTGTTGTGGCAAGGACCGTATAGCGAAATACTGTATGCCAAGGGAAGCGGATATCTCAAAACATGTCGACGTATGAGGCTGAGAGAAATGGCTCCCGTTTCGGGACAGGATGAGATCATTGCTACTTGGTACAATACCAAGGAAAAGAAGACATACCTGGTGCGAATTAACTTCAGGAAATGCAAGGTCATAGCGGAGTATACGACAACGCCCGCTGCCATTCGCCTGGGGACAAATTCCGTCCATGGTGATGATATCATCTACGTTCAGAATTATCTCTCCGGTTATGAAAACACTTATTCCGAAGAGAAGACCCAATTGGTTTTGTTCAACACGAAAACCAGAAAGCAGCATGTTATCAAAGAGCGGATCATTACGAATTCTGCAATCCAGTCAGATTTCAGAGCCCCGGCCTTCTCTCCAGATGGTCAAAGGATAGCCTACACCGATGAGGATGGCATTCATATGATTCGTCCAGATGGCGAAGATGAGCACCTGCTGATAAAAGCACGTGGTTGGTATGAAGATGGATTGTTCACCTGGCCGCCAGCAGCATCGTTTTCTCCGGATGGACAGGAGATGGTCTTTCATCGATGTCCAAGGGACGGCTGTTCAACTTTTTGGGATATTGGACCAGGCACAATATACAAATTCAATATTCAGACCCATGAAGAGGTTCTATTATACGATGGCGGCGGCAATCCTTTTTGGAGGTTAACGCCGACAGGGGAAACTGATTGATGAAGGAGCCTCACCGCCTCCCCTTTGCGCCCGGCCCGGCCCGCCTGCTAAAATATCTCCATCAACCCTGTTTCCAATCACGCTCCCCAGCATCTTGCCAACCGCATAGCCGCCCGCCCGCGGCCCCTTCAGCGGACTCACCGCCAAACGCTTCACGGGCCGGTATCACGAGGCGGGCCCGGGCCTGTACTTTTATGCAAGATGGTATGACCCGGCGCTCGGGCGCTGGCGGTGAGGATGGCCAGGGCGACGCGATGCCGGGCATAGAGGGCGTGTTTTGGGCGTGATTGACAGCCAGACGATTCCGATTTATACTGAAACTACCGAATGACGCCTTCAGATTCCTCGATAATGGATGTCCAAATGCCGAAAGTTCAGTATCTTGTCAACGAAAAAGGTCAAAAAACTGCTGTCGTTTTGTCGATCAAAGAATATGAATCCATGCAGGAAGATCTTCATGATTTGGCCGTCATGGCGGAACGCAAAGATGACCCCGTTATCAGTTTCGACGAATTGAAGAAACGCCTGAAAAAAGATGGCCTCTTATAAGATCGAGTGGAAACATTCTGCCGAGAAAGATCTGAGGAAGATCGACAAGCAGTCTCTTCTCAGGATTTTGAATGTCGTAGCATTGCTGGCGGATGATCCATTTCCTGCCAATCATCGAAAATTGACGGGAAGCAATTCAAGTTATCGGCTTCGGGTGGGCGATTATCGGGTGATTTACCAGGTGGACCATGGGGAACGAACCGTGACTATCTTTTACGTGAGACATCGAAGAGACGCTTATAGAAATTTGGAGAGGTAGTAAACTATCAACAATCCTCAATCTGCACCCGCTGGTAGTCGGTGCGGGCGCGGGTGGCGGTGAGGATGGCCCAGAGCACGCGCGCGGTCTCCTCCAGCTTGTCGTGACGGTTCACCACCGCATACTGGAATTTGGGCAGCTTCTCCAGCTCCTTGCGGGCGTAGGCGATGCGAATGGCGATCTGTTCATCGGAGTCGGTTTTGCGCTCCCGCAGACGGCTGATCATCTCCTCTTCGGTGGAGGTGGTAAGAAAGACAGTGACCGCGCCCGGCAGCTTTTTTGACATGGTCTCGGCGCCCTGCACATCCACCCGCATGATCACATCGACGCCCTGCTTCAGGGGCTCGGCGATTTCGCTTTTGGGCACGCCCTTGTAATCATTGTAGACGATGGCGTATTCGATGAGTTCGTCATTTTCGATCATCTCCGCGAAGCGGGTCATGCTCACGAAGTGATAATCGACGCCATCGACTTCGCCCGGGCGGGGCGGACGGGTGGTGGCCGTCACCACGCGGTGAAAGGTGACGCCCAGCTTCTCCAGCGCATCCAGGGCCGAATCTTTGCCCACGCCCGAAGGCCCGGACAGGATCATCACCACCGGGCGGGGTTCATCGGGCACGCCAAAATGATTGTATTTCTGATGGGCGAAAGTCTCGCTCATGAATCGATTCTCCAGGTGAGTTATTTTTCGAGGGCGGGTAAGATGATTATACTATCAGAGGAGCGCCATCACTGCGAAATTCAGCCCGCGTTGTTGGAGGAAATGATGCCGATTTACGAGTATTATTGTTTCGATTGTCGCAAAAAGGTGTCCATATTTTATCGCACGGTCAGCGCCGCCCGGGACGCCGAACCCGTTTGCCCGGTTTGCGGCGGCCAACGCCTGCACCGCCTGGTCTCGCGGGTGCGGGTGCTGCATTCCGATGAAGATCGGCTGGAGCGCCTGGCCGATAGCTCGCTGATGGCGGGCCTGGCGGATGAAGACCCCCGCGCCGTCGCCCGTTTTATGCGAGAGATGAAGCATGAACTGGGCGAGGAGGCGGATGATCCGGAGCTGGACGAGATGATCGGGCGGCTGGAGGCGGGGGAATCGCCCGAGACCATCGAGGCGGGCCTGGGGCTGGATGATTATGGCAACAGCGTTTCGTAATCGCCCAGCGATGCGCCCGTGTTGGCGTCGTAGGCCCGGATAAACAATCTGGCTCCGCTGAAATCGCCCGCCACGGGCAGCCATACGGGATAGATGTCGCCCGCATGCCAGCGGGTGGTGGGAAAATCATAGCCCGCTGGCCGTTGATCCAGCGCCAGAAGCTGCTCGCCATCTTTTTCCAGCCTGACGGCGGTTTTGATGTCGGGCAGAGCGGGAGCGTTGGCCCGCCAGTAGAGCCAGAGTCCGCCCGACGCCGGTTCCAGTCCCATCAGCGCCAGCCCCGCGTCGAAGTGCGCTCCCGACAGGGTGACGGGCGGCTGCTCGGGTACGTGGAAATCGGGCGGAAGCCGATAGTGGCGCAATCCCAGAAAGGCGAAGGGAGGAACAGGC
>JALSPL010000144.1 GCA_026985975.1 Anaerolineae bacterium
TAGGAGAAGAAAACGCTTATCGGGCATCAGCGGGATGTCGGTAAGCATCATAAATGCTAAATGCCCCCACAAGCAAACAGCCCACCGCCAGCCAGAACAGCATGGCCGGGATGCCTATGATGTCGGCCAATGTGGCGGCAATGAGCAGCGGCGCCAGTCCAATCAGGGAAGCCATCATAAATTGAACCGTAAAGACGCGGCCGCGCAAAGCTTCGGGCGTCAGGCGTTGCAGCGTGGTCTGGGCGATGGTGTTGATCACGTAAAGGCCAAAGCCCAGGGGCATCACAGTCAACGCCACCAGCAGGGTGGTCGTTGTGACATTCTTCGAGACCTGGACATCAGGAAGATGCAGGGCGGTAAAATCATAACTAATCAACGCCAGAAGCCCGAACGAAATCGCCGTCACAATCAACATGGCTGATTGCAGCCATTGAGAGGAGATACTGCGCCCAAAACGCCCCAGGGCGACAATGGCAACAACCATGCCCACGCCCGCAGGAGCGAATACCACCACAGCATCTTCCGGGGCCAGCCCCAATATGCGGGCGCTGAATCCAGGCGCGATCATGGCCAGAATCATCATCAACGAAGCCACCAGCGTCAATTGGATGACTGCCAGATAGATGGGCCTGTTGCGCACAACAAACACCCAGCCTTCACGAACTTCTCCCCAAATTTTTCTGGCGGACGCCATGCTGCGATCCACTCGACGCCCCTGATCCCGCGGGAGCTTCATCACCAAAAGAAAGGCGACCATATAAAAAACGCCCATCAGACCAAAAGCTCCCGGGATGCCCAAAAGTTTCACCGCTGCCGGGGCGATAATCAACAAGCCTGCCAGTTGGGACAAAGCTATGGTGAAGTTGAACAACGAATTTGCGATGATGAGCTGCTCTTCATCAACCAACAAGGGCAGCTTTGCCAGTACGGCGGGGTTGAAGAAAGAGCCCATGGAGGATCCCAAGAACGTGATGGTGTAAACAATCAACAGCAAAGCTGTGGGAATATCTGCAAACCATCTCAAGGTGAAAATATAACTGAATGCCAGCAAAGCCCGAAAAAAATTGGAAAAAACAATAATCCACTTCTTGGGAATGCGATCCACCACTGTGCCCGCCACGAAAGAAAAAATGACAGGGGGCAGGCTAAAAGCAGCAATCATTAGTCCTATTTGCAAACTGTGACCGGTCAGGCGCTCGATGAGGACAAGCTGAACAAAATGAATGCCATTCTGGGCCGTCAGCGAAAGCAGTTGTGCAACCCATATCCGCCGGAACGCGGGGATTTTCAAAACTGGTTTGAATTCAGAAAATGTTGATGTCATAAAAATTCCAAAGATGATTGAAGTGCACCGCCATCAAGCATCTACATTCTCATCCGCGCCTTTGGAAACGATTTTCTTGACCGAACGACGGAATTTATCCCTGGGCAACATCAATCGACGCTGGCAGACAGTGCAGACAACGCCAATATCAGCGCCGGTGCGCACGACGCGCCATGTCCACCCGCCGCAAGGATGTCGTTTCTTGAATTGGACAATATCGCCAACCTGTATTTCCAGATATTCCATATCGCAGGATTCAGCGCATCGAATGAAGAATAGAGGGGGATCGGGGGAAAGTGACTTGGTTCTCAAGAACGAAATTATACCAGAGGAAGGAGCATCAAGATAATTACAAAAGGGACAGATTGGGTAAAACGCCTTGTTTTTACAATAAATCAAAAAAAGAGCTTGCACTTTCAAAAAAAGAATTTGCATTTTCCCGTCAAAATGATTACAATGAGACCCGTTATGGCCCTGTATGTCGAAAATCTGTCCCCAGAGGAGCGCGAGCGCCTGCAAAAGATCGCCAACAGCAGCGATTTGATTCAGGCGCGCTGGGCGCGAATCATCCTGCTATCAGATAGAGGCGTCGGCGTTCCTAAAATTGCAGACACCATGGGCATTTCATCGGCGACGGTGCGGGCCCGGATCAAGGCGTTCAATGCCCAGCGCATGGCGGCACTGGAAAGGGGAAGCTCCCCGGGACGGCCAGAAACGATCTCTCCGTCGCTGGGGGATAAATTTGCTGCGCTTATGCGGGAACGCGAGCCGCGCGATTTTGGCTGGGCCGATACGGGCTGGACGCTGGACTTACTGGTCAAAGTCGCAACGCTGGAGGGATGGGTGGAGAGCATCAGTCGCGAGGGCGTGCGGCTGGCGCTGCGCAAAAGCAAACACTCTTATCGAAAACTCAAGCATTGGCGCAAAAAGAATCAGACGCCCACAAAGGTTATTGATCATCAGGAAGCTTCATAAATTCATATTCCATCCCTCATCTGTTTTATCAAACCGTGAGTTCACTCTCACACAGACCTTTCCAACACTGAAAGGAGACATTTCATGTTAGAGCCCCCCCCCATCAAACAAAAAGACGGCCTTCAATGGAAGATAGACGAAATTCTGGGCCGAGTCAATGACGCAAAAAGTAAAAATGCTTATTATTATCAACAGGCAATCAGTGAAATTGACGGCGCCTGGGTTATGACGGAAGATGGGCGAAAGCTCATGTTCGCCACCTACAGTTATCTGGGACTACTCAGGCACCCTTATATCGATCAGGCGGCAAAGGATGCTATCGATAAATACGGCACCGGCACCCATGGCGTTCGGCTGCTGGGCGGCACGCTGGATTTGCATTTGGAATTGGAGCAAACCATTGCCCGTTTTCATGGCAGAGATGACGCCATCGTCTTTTCCAGCGGTTACGTCACCAATCTTGCCAGCATCTCTACGCTGGTGGGAAAAGGCGATTGGGTCATCTCGGACAAGTGGAACCATGCCAGCATCGTAGATGGCTGCACGCTGGCCCGTGGCAATTTTGTACGCTTCCGACACAACGATATGAAAGACCTGGAACGACGCCTGAGGCAGGCGCCGGAAGGCGCAGGCAAACTGGTGGTGGCCGATGCTGTCTTCAGCATGGATGGAGACATCTTCCCCCTGCCCGATGCGCTGGAACTTTGTCGCAAATATGGCGCCCGTCTGATGATAGATGAGGCGCATAGCCTGGGCGTGTTGGGAGCGACAGGCCACGGCATCGAGGAATACTTTGATATGCCTGGCGCCATCGATGTCAAGATGGGCACTCTGAGCAAGACCATTCCGGGCGTGGGCGGCTACATAACCGCAGACGAAGAGCTGATCACCTTCCTCAAACATTCGGCCCGGGCTTTCATCTTTTCGGCGGCGCTGCCCCCCGCCGTTGCAGCCGCCTGCAAGGCCGGATTCGAGGTCATCGAACGGGAAGGCGTGGAGCGGAACCAGATTTTGACCCGCAATGTCAATCATTTCATCGGCGGATTGAAGGACCGGGGGTTTGATACAGGCGTCAGCGTCACCCCCATTGTTCCCATCATGACCTACAGCGAAGAAAAGGCCCTGATGATGACAAAGTATTGCCAGGAAAACGGCGTCTTTGTGTTGCCCGTGCTGCCGCCCGCCGTGCCTGTCGGCAAGAGTCGACTACGCGCCAACGTCACCGCCGCTCACACCATCGAAGATATCGACTTCGCCCTGGATGTGTTCGAGGCTGCAGGCAAGTTTGCGGGCGTTATCTAAGAATTCCCGAACACCGATAACAAAAATCATCAAAGGGGCGCAGCGATTGCGCCCCTTTTTCATTTGGGTGCGTCCTGTTTGAGTTGGAAGTTGAAGTCTGCCGTCTCCGCCTGGGGCGGATAGGCCCAGGCTCAGGTGCGACGCACTTCCGAAGTGCATCGCACCTCGCTAAATCGCCTTGGCCCAATGCTACGCATCCTTGTCACAGCCCCCTGAAAACTGCATACTGAAAACTGTACACTGCACCAGGCATGCCGGATGCAGGCGCATGAACGCTTCCAACTCGTTTAGGCGCTAACGGATTCAGATCGACAACTTTTTGTCGATCTGGTCAACTTGTCAGATAGCAATGCCAACCATGTTGAATAATGTTTGCATA
>JALSPL010000145.1 GCA_026985975.1 Anaerolineae bacterium
CAAATAACACAATGGAGTGATGATCATGAAAATCGAACCTCTTGGCGAACGCGTATTGATCAAGATTCTCAAGCAGGCGTCCCAGACCGAAAGCGGCATTTATCTGCCCGAGACCGCCAAAGAAAAGCCGCAGGAAGGCGAAGTCGTGGCTCTTGGCCCCGAGGTCGACGAGGATGACGTGCCTCTTTCCATCGGCGACACGGTGTTGTATCCCAAATACACCGGCACCGAGATCAAGATCGATGGCGAAGAGCATCTGATTATGGACGCCAGCGATATCTTGGCCAAGATCAACCGCTAAAGCGCCGCTTTTGTGGCAAATCCCAGTAAAAACGCCCGCGTTATCTGACGTGGGCGTTTTTTTTGTGTTATAATCAAACAGAAATCCGCCCATTTGCACCACCTTTTATGCCGAATCCGATAGACGTCACTTTCGACGAATTTCAAATGTATGTCGCGCAGGCATTGGAGACATTGCCTGCGGACATTAAAAAGATGATGACCAATATCGCCGTGACGGTGGCGGAATATCCGACTGATGCGCAAAAACGGTCGGTCGGTCTCAGGCCCGGTTACGAGCTCTATGGCCTGTATCAGGGCGTGCCGCTGACGCAGCGCACGTCGTATTACGGCATGGTGGCGCCCGATCGCATCACCATCTTCATGTATCCCATGGTCACCCATTATCCCACGCCCGAAGGCATCCGCCGACAGGTGCAGAAAACCGTTCTGCATGAGATCGGACATCACTTCGGCATGACGGAGCAGCAGTTGCGCGATCTGGGTTATTAGAAGAACGATGATTGAAGTGTCACATGGCGCGCTTGTTGGCGCTCATTTTTAATCACTGGATCGACTGAAAAAAGATGGTTCCGCTGAAAAAAGGTTGTTTTACCACGGAGAACGCGGAGAAAATCATGGCAGTTCACAGAGAAAAGACCTCCGAACCTCCACCTTTTTCTTCCTCCGTGCCCTCTGCGCCTCCGTGGTGAGACTTTTTTCAGGCGACTCAAGATTGATCTCACGCAAAGTCACAAAGCTGCAAAGAAAAATACCAGGATTTCGCCAAGAAAAATCGGCTGAAACCCCATCATTTTTGCTGTTTTCTCTGTCACCGCTGTTGATTCCGGCCTTCTTTCAGGAGAGCCATCATTACTTTGCACATTTTCGAGTTTTTTACAAAGCTCGTTTGTTATCAAAAAAACAACATCAAACCCATCCCTTAATCACAAGGAAGTGTAATTATGTCTGGACAAATTGCGACAATTGATGGCAATGAGGCTGCCGCGTATGTAGCCCACAAGACCAATGAGGTCATTGCCATTTACCCAATTACCCCTTCGTCACCCATGGGCGAATGGGCGGACCAGTGGAGTGCGGAGCATAAACCGAATATCTGGGGCACGCTTCCGGTCATCATGGAGATGCAATCGGAGGGCGGGGCTTCGGGCGCTGTGCACGGCGCTCTGCAGACCGGCTCGCTGACCACCACCTTCACGGCCAGCCAGGGGCTGTTGCTGATGATTCCCAATATGTACAAGATCGCGGGCGAGCTCACCAGCACGGTGTTTCATATCGCCGCCCGTTCGGTGGCGGCTCAGGCGCTCTCGATTTTCGGCGACCACAGCGATGTGATGGCCACCCGCTCCACGGGCTTCGCCATGCTCTTCGCCAATTCGGTGCAGGAAGTGATGGACTTCGCTCTCATCGCTCAGGCCTCCACCCTCAAGGCCCGGGTGCCTTTCCTGCACGTCATGGATGGCTTCCGCACCTCTCATGAGATCAACAAGGTGGAGAAGCTCAGCGATGATGTGATGAAGGCCATGATTGATCCTGAGTTGGTGCGGGCGCATCGCAGCCGAGCGTTGAATCCCGAAAATCCCTTCATCCGCGGCACCGCCCAGAATCCTGACGTCTTCTTCCAGGCCCGGGAGACGGTGAATCCCTACTATCTGAAGACCCCTGATATCGTTCAGGCGACCATGGACGAGTTTGCCAAACTCACCGGTCGCGAGTACAAGCTCTTCCAGTATGTGGGCGCTCCCGACGCCGAGCGCGTTATTTTGATGATGGGCTCGGGTGCAGAAGCGGCTGAAGAAGCAGTCACTTATCTCACGGGCCAGGGCGAAAAGGTGGGCCTGATCAAAGTGCGGCTCTATCGTCCCTTCTCCACCAAACATCTGATGCAAGCCCTGCCCGCTTCGGTGAAAAAAGTCGCCACGCTGGATCGCACCAAAGAGCCGGGCGGCTCGGGCGAACCGCTGTATCTCGATGTAGGCAACGCCATCAGCGAGGCCATGCGGGCGGGCGTCGCCCCCTTCCATCATGCGCCCATGGTTGTGGGCGGCCGCTACGGCCTTTCTTCCAAAGAATTCACCCCGGCCATGGTCAAGGGCGTTTTCGATGAGCTGGCCAAAGCGCATCCCAAAAACCATTTCACCGTGGGCATCATCGATGACGTGACCAATTCCAGCATCGATTATGATCCTGAGTTCGACATCGAGCCCGAAGAAACCTTCCGCGGCATGTTCTGGGGGCTGGGCTCCGACGGCACGGTGGGGGCCAACAAAAACTCCATCAAGATTATCGGCGTGGAGACCGACAATTACGCCCAGGGCTACTTTGTGTATGACTCCCGCAAAGCGGGCGCCAAGACCATCTCCCACCTGCGTTTCGGGCCCAAGCCCATCCACAGCACTTACCTTATCAAACACGCCCAGTTCGTGGCTGTGCATCAGTTCGAGTTCTTGCGTCATTACAAGGTGCTGGATAACGCCATGGAAGGCGCGACCTTCCTGTTGAATGCGCCCTATCCCGCTGACGAGGTGTGGGATAAACTGCCGCGTGAGATTCAGGAAGCGATCATCGCCAAGAAACTGAAGTTCTATGCCATCGACGCCTATGATGTGGCCAAGAAGACAGGCATGGGCCGCCGCATCAACACCATCATGCAGACCTGCTTCTTCGCCATCAGCGGCATTCTGCCCCAGGATGAGGCCATCGCCAAGATCAAGGAAGCCATTGTCAAGACCTATAGCAAGAAGGGCGAAGAGATCGTGCAGAAGAACTTCCAGGCCGTGGACATGACCCTGGCCAATCTGTACGAGATCCCCGTGCCTGCCGAGGCCACCAGCGAGATCCGCATGAAGCCGCCCGTGCCCGAGAATGCGCCCGACTTCGTCAAAAATGTGCTGGGCAAGATGATCATGGGCGAGGGCGATGATCTGCCCGTTAGCGCCCTGCCTGCCGATGGCACCTATCCCAGCGGCACCACCCGCTGGGAAAAGCGCAATCTGGCCCTGGAAGTGCCGGTGTGGGAGGAAGATATCTGCATCCAGTGCGGCAAATGCGTGATGGTTTGTCCCCACGCCGTTATTCGCGCCAAGGTTTTCGATCCGGCGCTGCTGGAAAACGCTCCCGAGGGCTTCCAATCGGCCGACGCCCGCTGGAAAGAATTCAAGGGCCAGGCCTACACCTTGCAGGTGGCCGTGGAAGATTGCACCGGCTGCACCCTTTGCGTTGAGGCGTGCCCTGTCACCGACAAGAAAGACCCCAACCGCAAAGCCATCAATATGCGGCCGCAGCTTCCTCTACGTGAGAAAGGCCGCCGCGACTGGGACTTCTTCCTGGAACTGCCCGAGCCGCCGCGTCATGGGCTCATCAAATACAATAACGTCAAGAACATCCAGTTGCTGGAGCCGCTGTTCGAGTTTTCCAGCGCCTGCCCCGGCTGTGGCGAAACGCCTTACATCAAGCTGATGACGCAACTCTTTGGCGATCGCGTCGTCGTGGCCAACGCCACCGGCTGTTCCAGCATCTATGGCGGCAATCTGCCCACCACCCCCTGGTCCATCAACAAGGATGGTCGCGGGCCCGCCTGGAGCAACTCCCTGTTCGAAGACAACGCCGAATTCGGTTTGGGCATGGCCCTGACCCGGGACAAGCAGACCGAGTACGCCCGCGAACTGGTGAATCGGAT
>JALSPL010000146.1 GCA_026985975.1 Anaerolineae bacterium
TAGGAATGGGGAAGTGATATTGCGATTTCATGGATTTATCATCGGCGATTTTGGCGTGCGTTAAGCATAGATCAGATTTTCACATCTGACAAACTTGGAGGAGCAAAAGTTGTTATGATGTCCAACAACCTGACCTTTTTATCGATTTATGCAGAGCCCTTGCGCAGCGCCAGGAATTTTTTGGCTGCATCCACTGCTTCGGTGGCGTCGGCGCAATAGGCGTCCGCCTCGATATCTTCGGCAAAGGCGGAACTCAGAGGCGCGCCTCCCACCAGAACAATGACGTCTTTCCGCTTGCCCAGCTCTTTCAGCGTATCGATGACGACTTTCATATAGGGCATGGTCGTGGTAAGCAAGGCGCTCATCCCCAGGATGTCGGCGTTGTATTTCTCCATCGCTTCCAGATATTCTTCCACCGAATTATTCGTGCCGATGTTGTGAACTTCCAGGCCCGCGCCTTCCCACATCATCCCCACCAGATTCTGGCCGATATCGTGGATGTCACCCTTGACAGTGCCAATGACGGCTGTTCCCAGCTTGGGCGCGCCTGTCTCCACCAACAGCGGGCGCAGGATGGACATGCCCGCTTTCATGGCTTTGGCCGCCATCAGCACCTCGGGCACGAAGAGGACGCCATCGCGGAAATCCACGCCCACAATGTCCATGCCCGCCACCAATCCCTGGGTGAGAATGTCGTAGGGGGCGATGCTGCGGCCAAGGGCCTCATTGACTTCTTCCATGATCTCGTCGGCGTAACCATCATACAGATCATCCTGCATCAGTTCGAATAGTTCTTGATTATCCAATTCTTCGAGAACAATTTCCTTTTCGTCGTCCATAAGTCATTAACCTCTTCGGTAGATTTCTTGAGCGCTTTTAGGCAGCCTCATCCATTCGCTACTGATAACGCAAATTCAGTAGGGTTACGCAGGTTGCATCGTCTGCGTTCTATTTACGAAGCAGGCGTCATGAGCGCTTGCCCGCCGATACCGATGAAAATTCCGTTACGTCATTCCGACGACCGCAGGGAGGAGGAATCTAGCCGAAAGGCGCTTCGCTGGATTTCCTTCGACTGCGCTCAGGACATGCCTCAGTTGCTTCGCTCCTTCAGAATGACGTAACATAACTTTATTTTCGGAACTGGAATCATCGATGAAGGCGACGCTCATGGGCGCCATCGGGGATCTCACCGGTCAGTCAGATTATTGCGACGCCGCTTTTTGCTCCGCCTCGATCTTTTTTTCCAGCATTTTGATTTTCATTTCCAACTCCTTCTCCTTGAGTTCGGTCTCCCGGTCCATCTTTCTTGACCAGGCCCTCATGCCCAGGAACAGACCCAGGGCCGCGATGGACAGGGCGATGCTAACGCCATAGCGCACCAGATAATCGCCGTCTTTGTTGAAAGAAAGGCTCATAAAATTGATGGCCAGCACCACAACCGTTACGCCGATGAGATTGGTTTCCAGTTCTTCGGTGTTGCCGATGCGCAGCCAGCGGGGAACGTCCATCTTTTTGATGAAAAGTTGAAAGAAACCCACCGAAGTGATGTAAAGAACGGTGCCAATGAGGAATGTGTGCACATATTCGACGATTTCCACATAGATGGGCAGGCCTGTATCGTGGGGTTGGGCCAGGCCCAGATAACCCATTGTCGTCTCGAAGATGAGTTTCAGTAGATTGAACCCGCCGAAGATAAACAACATAGCTGCCGCCAGGGCCAGCCCGATGATAGGGAACAGCACCAGATAACGGGTGGCTGCCAGGGACCGGGGCAGCCGAACATCATGTTTTTTGTGTGCGCTCATTGCGTTTCTCTGTGAGATTGTGAGAGTTCGAGGGGGCCAAAACGCTCGGGCTGAGCGCCCGCATCCCTCTCTCCTGTTGTTCTTGGCACCGGTCGCTCAGTCACCCAGGGTGGCCACCATCACGGCCTTGATGGTGTGCAGACGGTTTTCGGCCTCATCGAAAACGATGGACGCTTCGGATTCGAAGACCTCATCGCTGACTTCCATGGCCTCGACGCCGAATTTCTCGTAGATTTCACGACCCACCTTTGTGTCGGTGTTGTGGAATGCGGGCAGGCAGTGCATGAACTTGACGTCGGGATTGCCTGTCATCTCCATGGCTTTTGCATTGACCTGGTAGGGTAGCAACAGCTTGATGCGCTCCGCCCACACCTCATCCGGTTCGCCCATAGAGACCCACACATCGGTGTAAAGAAAATCAGCGCCCTTGACGCCCGTGGCGACATCCTCGGTGAGGGTGATGCGGGCGCCGGTTCCGGCTGCGATGTCGCGACAGGCGGCAACCAGATCGGCATCGGGCCACAATGCTTCAGGCGCGGCAAAACGCACATCCATGCCCAGTTTGGCAGCGCCCACCAGAAGGGAATTCCCCACATTGTTGCGGGCGTCCCCCATGAAGCAGAAGGCGATCTCAGGGAGATTCTTCGTTGTGTGCTCTATCATGGTCAGCACGTCTGCAAGAATTTGAGTGGGATGCCACTCGTTGGTGAGGCCGTTCCATACCGGCACGCCCGCGTAGCGGGCCAGCGTCTCGACCTGTTCCTGGCCAAATCCCCGGTATTCGATGCCGTCATAAACGCGTCCCAGCACCCGGGCGGTGTCTTTCATGGTCTCCTTTTTGCCGATATGTGTGCCGGTGGGGCCCAGATAGGTGACATGGGCTCCCTGATCCAGCGCCGCCACCTCAAAGGCGACCCGGGTGCGGGTGGAGCCTTTTTCGAAAATGAGGGCGATGTTTTTGCCCCGCAGACGCTGTTGTTCATATCCGCCATACTTAGCGGCCTTCAGGTCTGCCGACAGCTTGAGTAGAAATTTGATTTCTTTGGGGCTGAAGTCGAGGAGTTTGACGAAGTTGCGATTGCGAAGGTTGAATGCCATGGTCTCGGTCTCCGAAGACAATTTTTTGATAAAAGGATGGGGTGGAAGAGATGAGTGATTGCTGCCGTTATTGAACCATGAAATCAGCGAAAATACAAAAGGGCGCGTCCACAAACGCCAATCTCCAACTGAAGGGGAAGGGGGGCGTTCTTCTCGGGCGATTACTTAGTGTAAATTTAACGTGAACCATTGATTCCTGTCTTTCTTTGTGTTATGCTTCAGTGTCACGCTTATGCGCTTTCGGCCGGGTTGCCCTGGCAAGAGCGGTTATTATTGTTTCAGTTATTGGAGCCCCCATTTATGGTTTTAAGAGAACGCATTTCTGAGCACACTTATGTGTTTCGCAGCAGCATGTACGCCAAGGTCAACGCCGGTTTGATCACAACGCCCGAGGGCTGCGTCCTCATCGATACGCTGCCCTATCCTGAAGAGACGCAAGAGATCGCCAATTTTGTGCGGCGGCGGCTGAAGTCGCAGGTGAAATACATCATTCTCACCCACTCCCACGCCGATCATGTCTACGGCGCATATTTGTTCCCGGACGCTGATGTCATCGGGCATCTTTATTCGCGCAAGTTGCTGCTGACTCAAACGCGGCCCGCCCTGACCAAGGCCCGGCAAACCCATCCCTCGCTGGCCGATGTGCGGCTGCGGCTGCCAGCCATCCTCATGGAAAAAGAGGCGGCGGTGCGCCTGGGGGGCGCCACGCTGATCATGCGTCATGCGCCGGGCCACGCGCCCGATGTGATCAGCGTCTATTACAAGGAAGAAAAGGTGCTTTTCGCCAGCGACGCCATGATGTCCATTCCCTACTTCATCTATGGCGATATCGACGAACTGCGCCGCACGCTGCGGGAATTGGCCGAGGTCTCGCCCCTGGAGGATTTGGTGCAGGGGCATGGGGATGTGCTGCTGCGCGGGGAAGTGAAAACCGTCATCGACACCCACCTGGCCTATCTCGACAAAGTCGAGGCGCATGTGGATGAAGTCATCGCCAAAGGGTTGGGCAAGGAGGCGCTGCTCAGTTTGGATGTGGAGGATTGCGGCATTTCCCGCATCGCCCTGGAGGGATTGGCCACCCGCTTGCACCGAGAAAATCTGATTGCGCTCTACACTCGAAAAGTTCGGCGGATGAAGCAGGCCCGGGAAGGACAGCGTCTGGCCGCCCACGCTGCACACTGAACACTGCACACTTTCTCCTCGCCCATGCCGCCAGCCATTCCCCGCGGCGTCGCCGATTATTTCGGCGGCCCGGCCCGTCAACGTCGCCACATCGAAGCTTCGCTTCGGGAGCTGGCCCGCGCCTGGGCCTACAACGAGATCATTCCGCCGGTGTTCGAATACGCCGAGACCCTGACCACGGAGGTGGGCGGGCAACTGGCCGAAGACCTGTACAGCTTCTTCGATCGGGATGGCCGGGTGCTGGCCTTGCGGCCCGATCTCACCATTCCCACCGCCCGCATCGTTGGCTCCAAACTGTATGATCAACCGCTGCCTCAGCGCTATTTCTATGCCGGGCCCGTTTTCCGCTATGCCGAGCCCCGGGCGGGACGGCAGCGGGAATTCTGGCAGGCGGGCGTCGAGCTCATGGGCGCGGCCTCGCCCGACGCCGACGCCGAGGTGCTGGCCCTGGCTGCGCAGGCTTTGCAGCAGATGAATCTGAGCACATTTCGGTTCAGTCTGGGGCACATGGGCTACTTCCACGGGCTCATCGCCCACCTGGGCCTGGATGCGGCAGCGGCAACGTCATTGCAAAACGCGCTGGATCGCAAGAGCGAGGATGATGTGCGGGCCCTGGTGCGGGCCTGGGAGCTGGATAGTGTGGATGGCGACGCGGTGCTGGGGTTGCTGGAGCTGTTCGGGTCCCAGGGCGATGGCATTCTGACCCGGGCGCGAACCCTGGCTCGCAACGAGCAGATGCTGGCGGCCGTGGCCCGGCTGGAAGCGGTCGAGCGCATCCTCGATCTTTATGGCGTCAAGCGCTTTTTCGATATCGACCTGGCCGACGTGCGGGCCATGGATTATTACACCGGCATCACCTTCAAGGCTTATACGCCCGGCATCGGCTTTTCCGTGGTCAATGGCGGGCGTTACGACAACCTCGTGGGCGAATTCGGGCCGGACTTGCCCGCGGTGGGCTGCGCGTTTTATATCGATCGGCTGCTACTGGCCCGGACGCGGCAATCGGGCCCGCCCGCCGATCCTGCGCCCGACCTGCTGATCCTGCCCTGCGATTGTGGACAGCACATCGAGCTGGCCCGGGCCGCCCGCGCCGCGGGATTTAGCGTCGCCATGACCCTTGGGCCTGAAGACGCCGCCCACTATCCCCTGCGCATCGTTTGCAACTGTGATGGCTCGGTGACCCTCGAAGACGCCCGTGGCGTCCGCACTCTCCCCCTCGACCTCTGGCTGGAAGCCCTCCTGTGATCATGCCCCCCCTCACCATTGCCCTCCCCAAAGGCCGTATGGCCCAGGAAGCTCTGACCTGGCTGCAACGCGCCGGGTGGTCGTCGCCCCGCACCGAGGATGACCGCAAGCTGGTGGTGGCCAGCGATGACGGCTCTCTCAACTATCTGCTGGTCAAGCCCATGGATGTCCCCGTTTTCGTAGAGCAAGGCGCGGCCGATATCGGCATTGCCGGGCTGGACGCGGTGCGGGAGCGGGCCGCGGATGTGTACGAGCCGCTGCTGCTGCCCTTCGGGCATTGTCGGCTGGCCGTGGCCGCGCCCATCGATCGTCCTCAACGCCCGCTGCGGCTGGAGATAAGCCCGCGCGTGGCCACCAAATATCCGCGTTTGGCCGAGCAATACTTCCGCGGCCGCGGCATCTCCGCCGAATTCATCTATCTCAACGGGTCGGTGGAGCTGGGCCCGCTGGTGGATATGGCCGATCTCATCGTGGACATCATCCAGACCGGCAGCACGTTGCGGGCCAATAATCTGGTGGAGCTGCGGGAGATTATGCCCTCGCAGGCGGCGCTTATCGTCAATCGGGCCAGCTATCGCCTGCACGCCGATCGCATTCAGCCCCTGCTGCGGGCGCTACGGGCCGTGCTGCCGTAGTAGGCCCGGGCCGCACAACCTGACAGGTTACCACCCTGAGGTCCAGAAGCGTCGTGATTATTAGACGCTTATTTGGCTTCCCTGCAAAAAGGTCTGAGTCAGCAATAACGATGGGGAGAACAGCGAGAATGGCGGGGTTTCGGCCAGATTTTCTTGGCGAAACCCTGATATTTTCCTTTGCGTCCTTGCGACTTTGCGTGAGACAAAGCTTTTTTCAGGCGATCCTTATTTGGGTTGCAGTTCTGGGAATGATTGTGATAAAATTTTACTGGTAAGAATCCATACTGTCCCGGAGGCGTACCATGTCGAAACTTGCAACAACAAAGATGTCATCCCGGGGCCAGGTTGTCATTCCTGAAAAAATTCGGAAGCGGATGAATTTATCGGCTGGCTCCCAGTTTATCGTCATGTCTGAAGGCGATGTAGTGATCCTCAAGCGCATCACCGCTCCGGCCACCGAAGAATACCGTGGCCTGATTGAGCGGGTTCGGGCGAAAGCCGCAACTGCCGATTGGCCCCAAAATTATTTTGAAGAAACTTATGGCGTTCAGGCTACCGATCCAATTGAACGTCCCTCCCAGGGGGATTATCCTGAAAGGGATGTTTTGAAATGATCTATCTGCTGGACACAAATGTTTGTATTCAGTATTTGAATGGTAGGTCTCCTGCTATCAGAAAACGACTTGAATCGTTGCATCCCGCGGATGTAGCGGTTTGTTCGGTGGTAAAAGCGGAATTATTGACCGGGGCGCAAAAAAGCCAGTATCCCGAACGGACTCTTGCCAATGTGCGAAAGTTCCTGGCATCTTTTCTATCCTTGCCATTTGATGACGCATCCGCTGAGGCATACAGCGTTATCCGTGCTGATTTGGAGAGGCGTGGCGCGCTTATCGGGCCATATGATCTACAAATTGCCAGCATTGCCCTGGCTCATAATCTGATATTGGTAACGCATAATGTGAGAGAGTTCGGTCGGGTTGTTGGGTTGCGAATAGATGATTGGGAGTAGCGCTATGCCCGACTTGCACCCCATCCTCCGGGCCCAAGCCCTCAGCGCCCGACAATGGGCCGCCATCGCCGAATTGCACGATGACGCCCTCATCACCGCTGGCGGAATGTTTCGGAGGTTGACGGTCCCTTTCAGACAAATGAACGCAAATTTGTCTGACGCTAACCATGGAGTATGACTATCAGGTTGGCGCTGACTCTGATTATTGCTATACTTGGTTTATGGATACGTTGGCTTCTGTTACTGTGGATCGAACCGCCATTGAAGTCTCTTCTTTATTCGATGAAGATGGCGAAATGGCTTACTGGTTGAAACAATCCCCCTACGAACGTTTACGCGCGGTCGAACTCATGCGCCGTATTCTTTATGGATACCATCAACCTGCCCCGCGACTTCAGAGAGTTTTTGAAGTTGCTCAACGCTCACAACGTTGATTATCTTCTCGTTGGCGGCTATGCAGTCGCCTTTCATGGGTATCCGCGCGCCACGGCGGATATGGATATCTGGGTGGCGGTTAATGCCGTCAACGCGGGGAAATTGGTGGATGTGTTGAAGGAATTTGGATTTGATGTTGCTGAATTGTCTGCAGAGCTTTTCTTGACGGAAAATCAGATTATACGTTTGGGGATGCCGCCAATGCGTATCGAGATTCATACTTCTATTTCTGGAGTGGATTTTGATGCCTGTTATGCGAATCGTGTGATGACTCAGTGGGACGGCGTCGATGTGCCTTTGATAAATTTGGAACAACTCAAGATCAACAAGGCCGCCAGTGGTCGTTACAAAGATTTGAATGATCTGGAGCATTTGTCTGATTGAGTTTCGTTTTTCCGGCATCCTCATCACCACTGGCCCGGGCCGCGCAACCTGACAGGTTCCCGCCGCGGCCTGGCTTCGCCAGCGTGTGCGCCCGCCGCCGGCAAGTCTCTCTGCCCAAAATGTTTCTTGGAACCTGTCAGGTTTAGCCACGATGCACCCCATCCTCCAGGCCCAAGCCCTCAGCGCCCGACAATGGGCCGCCATCGTCGACCTCCACGACGACGCGCTGATTACCGCCGGCGCCGGCACAGGCAAGACCCGGACGCTGACAGCTCGCTATCTGCAACTACTGGCCAGCGGCCTTTCTCCGCGCCAGGTGGTGGCCATCACCTTCACCCGCAAGGCCGCCCGCGAAATGCGCAACCGCATCCGCGAGCAGGTGTGGGCCTACGCCGGGCGCGCGGGGCTGGCGGCTGACGAACGGGCGAAATGGCGCGGCATTGCCATCCAACTGGACGCGGCCCGCATCAGCACCATCCACGGTCTATGCCGCCAGATTTTGCAATCGCATCCCGCCGAAGCCCGGGTCGATCCCTATTTTCAGACCCTGGAAGAAGGACAGGCCCTCCTCATGCAGGAAGAATCGGTGGCCGACGCCCTCAACTGGGCCGCGAGCCAACCTCATCTGGCCGATTTGCTGGCCGCTGTTCCCGAATCGATGGTGCGGACGGCGGTCAAAACGCTGCTGGCGCGGGGCTCCGAAGCGCGGACGCTGCTGCAAGCGCATCCAGCAGAGCCAGACTCCCTGCTGGATGCCTGGGAGAGCTGGCTGGCGGGGGCGCAGAAGGCTCGCCTGCGGGAGATCATGATTGATCCCGCCTGGCAGGACGCCCGCCAACGCATTGACGCCGCATCGCCGTTGGATCGTCACGACCGGTTGGCGGTGCAGGCGGCGCGGGCCCAAGAGGCGCTGTTGCTATTTGGAGACAGTGACGCCGGGGGGCTTCGGGCGGGGGCGGCTGCGCTGGCCGTGCTGGACTTGCGGGGCGGCAGCCTCAAGGCCTGGCCCGGCGGCAAAGATGAGAAAAGGGCTGTTGCAGACGCTCTAAAAATCCTGCGCCAGCCCTTCAAGCAGGAGGTCTGGCTGGGGGCGGGCCTGAATGCCCGGGATGAAGACGCGGCCCGGGCCCTGGTGCAGATTAAGGACATCGCCCTGGCCGCCATGCGCGCGTACGACGCCCGCAAAGCCGAAATGCAGGCCCTGGATTTCGACGATCTGGAAGATCGGGCCATTCGTCTGCTGGCCGAGCATGACCAGGTGCGGGCCTGGTGGCAAGAGCAGGTGCAAGCCCTGCTGGTGGATGAATTTCAGGACACCAACGCCCGTCAGACCCGGCTGCTGGATTTGCTGGACGGCGGACGGGGCGTGCGTTTTCTGGTGGGGGATGGCAAACAATCGATCTATCGTTTTCGTGGAGCCGATGTGGCGGTGTTTCAGAACTTGCGGCATGATTTCGAGGCCCGGGGCAAGCGCGTGGCGCCGCTGGATGAGACCTGGCGGGCGCATCGGGCGTTGGTGGCGGGATTGAATGAGCTGCTGGCTCCGGTGCTGGGCGTAGCCCAACATCCCTGGGAAGTCTCCTTCGAACCGCTAACCCCGGCCCGGCCCCAGCCTCCCCGCTGCGCCGCCTCCCCCTCCATCGAATTTCTGCTGGCCGCGGGCAAGAAGAGCGATGGCGCCCTGGAACGGGCGGCCCGGGCCGTGGCCCGGCATCTGCGTCAATTGCTGGATGATGGCCGCTGCACCGCGGGCGATGTCGCCATTCTCACCCGCGCGTCCACCAGCTTTGCCGCCTATGAAAACGCGTTGGACGCCGCGGGCATTCCCTTCCTCACCCTGGCCGGGCGCGGCTTCTATCAGCGGCCCGAAATTCGAGATCTGGTCATCGTGGCCCGGGCCGCGGCCGATCCCACCGACGATGTCGCCCTGGCCGGAGCCTTGCGCTCCCCCGGTCTGGGCCTCAGCGACGCCGCCCTCTATCAGCTCGCCCGCCAGCGCGACGCCATGCGTCCCGACCGGGAATCGCCGCGTCCGCCCCTGTGGCTGGCGCTGACTCAGTCCATCGACGCCATTGCCGAGTCTGAGCGCTCGCGCGCCCAACGCGCCTTGCAGCTCATCGCAACGCTGCATGGCATGGCGGGTCGGGCCGCGATGGCCGATGTGCTCAAACATTATGTGGATGAGACCGACTATTTGGCCATGCTCACCGCGGCCGGAGAAGCTCGCGCCGCCCGCAACGTCTCCAAACTGCTGGCCGATGTGCGGCAGGCGGGCTTCGTGCAGGTGGAGGATTTCATCGATTATGTGCGCCTGGCCCGGGCCGTAAACGTGCGGGAGGGCGAAGCGCCGGTGGTGGCCCAGGGCGCGGTGCAGATCATGACGGTGCATCGGGCCAAGGGGCTGGAGTTTCCCATCGTCATCATCGGCGATGTCAGCTATCAGGGCCGCGGGGGGCAGGGGCTGCTGCTGGCCGGGGAGCAGATTGCCTGGCGTCTGCCGTCGCCGCCGGGGGATAAGCAAAAGTCGGTTTTCTATGAGGCGCTGCTGGGGTTGGAGCAGCGTCAGGAGCAGGCGGAGGATAAGCGCCTGCTCTATGTGGCCGCCACCCGCGCCCAGGAGCACCTCATCATCAATGGCGTGGCCGACCGCAGTCGGGGTTGGCTGGCATTGCTGGCCGACGCCGCGTCCTTGGATGCTGATTGTTTTGATGATGCCGGCGGCGTCGAGATCGTGACGAAACTTGCCCGCTGCACCGTCATTGCGGCGGACTGGACGCCCGCAGGAGCGACCGCATCGACCCCCACCGACTCGCTGCGCCCGCCCCGTTTCCATCCCCACATGCTGACAGCCATCGCTGAGGAAGAAGAGGATGTGGATGAAAAGCGGAAAGAGGCGGAACAGAAGCCTGAGCGCCGGGTGTGGCGGGTGCTGCCGAAGGATGCACAGCGGGCCTGGGCTCCGGCCTGGGTGGTGGGCTCGCTCACCCATCGGGCCATCGAACTGGAGCGTTTCCCTGATGATCCCCGCTTCGATGATTGGTTCCGGGCCAGCGCTCGCGGCCTTGGCTTGAGCAATGAGGCCATGCTGGCTGACGCCCTGCGCCGCGCCCGCCAGCGACTGATCTCATTGCAAGCCAGTGACATCTGGCGCCAGATCATTCGCTCCGAGCGCCGGATACACGAAATCCCCTACAGCTACGAATCCCGGTCCGGTCGCGTCCAGCGCGGCGTCATCGATATCGCCTGGCGGCAGAATGGCCGCTGGCATCTCATCGATTTCAAGACCGATCGCATCAAGGACCGTCCGGCGATGCAGGCCCGCATCCAGAAAAAGCGCTATGACCGGCAGGTTCGGCGCTACATTCAGGCCATGGAAAAATTCCTGGGCGAGAAACCGCAGGCGTGGCTCTGCTTTCTCGATGTCGCGGGCGAGGTGGTCGTCGTCGAGATCACCGACGAGCTGTAAATCGCCCATCGCGACAGGAAAGTGATGAAAAACTGATGCGGAGATGGTTGGATCGACTGAAAAAAGCTTGATCTCACGCCAAGCTGCCAAGGCGCAAAGGAAAATATCATGGTTTCGCCAAGGAAAAGTGGCTGAAATCACACCATTTTCGCTGTCTTCTCTATCGTCGCTGCTGATCGCGACCTTTTTTCAGGGGGGCATGGTTTGACGCCTTATGAACGGAATGCTTTCTTCACCCGCCAGCGCATGATGCCCGCGGGTGCGCATCCGGCCGCCTCGTCGCCGTTGCACCTGCGACTCGGGCGTGGTAAGATGCGTGGCTGCAAGACAACCTGCGTTTCTGAAACATCATGCGAAAAACGAGGCGGTTCTGGCGTCGGGCCTCAACCGACGTTCGTCGTCGCAAGCTCGCTTGAGAAAAAAGGAGAGATGAGGTAAATGGAACGAATAAAACGGATTTTCATCCTGGGAGCGTTTGTTGCTGCGTTGTTGGGGGTTGGCGCCTGCAATGTACAAGGAGGCGCCGTCCCGGCTATCACCGTAAGCGGCATACAGACTGTTATCCCTGTCACAGCACTTCCAGAGCCGACCAGGCGCCCCACGGATGCAAGCGTTTCACCTGCGGCGACGCAGACTGCTGTCTCGATCGTTGGTCAGGACGTCATCCCGCAAGAACAGGCGCAAAAGGACGCTCAAGAACAGGCGCAAAAGGACGCTGGCAGTTGGCGGCCTCGGGAGTTCTTGCTTAGCGCCTATAATCCGCCTTATGCCTGGCGCGAGCCGCCATACGAAGATGCCACCTTCTTGTATTATAAAAATGCCAATTTCGACAATTTTCTGTGGGTGAGAGATGATGACGCCCTCATGCAAAAGGTGCATGAGCATGGCTTCAAGTACTTTTTCGACGTCGGCTCGGTAATCGGAGAGGATCTACTAAGAGGCAGCCCTGATAGCGTTCCGCCGCAAGTCACGGATGAGATGTTGCGGCGGCTCGATGCAGCTATCGATAAATATAAAGATGATCCCGATTTGATCGGCTATTACATTTGCGACGAGCCTTTTCCTTCCGGTTTTCAAAACATCGCCCGAGTCATGCAAAGAATCAAGGAAAAAGACCCTGCGCGCGTCAGCCTTGTCAATCTCTGGCCCTATTTTGAAAATGAAATAGGCGATGATGATTATATCGAGGATTTCATTCAGACAACGAAGGCGGAATTGCTGTGCGCGGATCGCTATAATTTTTTCACAGGATGGGATGAAAATGACGAATATCTTGCTGAACTGGCGCGGATTAGAAAGCACGCATTACAACATCACATCCCCTTTTATTTTATCGTTCAGGCCGTCGGAACTCAGGGGACCAGCGTGGGAACGCCCGGAGGCGGGGATGAATATCTGGAATGGCGAACGCCAAACCGGGCCGAGCACAGGTGGCTGGTCTATTCAGCGCTGACGTATGGCGTGCATGGACTCATCTGGTTCCATTGGGATGGTCAGGATTGGGGCGTGATACAGAATCCGGATAGAGAAATTATTTATCCTTCTCTCCAAAGCATCAATGCCGAGATCTCTGTACTGAAGGAGATCATGCTGCATTTGACGACCACCTATGTTTATCAAACCAAAGATGTGCAAGCTGCCATGGGTGCGGAGCCTGCCAGATATTTGATCAATGCTGCGGATGACGCTGATTTGCTGGTAGGTTTTTTTCGGGATGATGGAGGAAATGAGGATTATTTCATGCTTATGAACAAAAGTTATTCCGAGCCGGTAGCCCCCGAGATCACGATAAACGCCGTCCTGGATAGTCTTCAGGCGTTTAATGTCGAAAATAATCGGTGGGAGGAGATTCCTTTTGAAAAGAAGACGTCCAGTACGGTCTTTACAGTTCATTTGCGAAAAGGCGGCGGTCGGCTATTCAAGTTCAAGCAGGAAGATGCTCATCGACTTCTTTTGCCGCTTACCCTGAGAAGCTATCCTTAGATCCAGTTGAGCTAATTTTATTTGTGTCATCCTGAGTAGCCCCACAGCGCACGGGCGCTGCTCAAAATGGAGGAAACTTCGTCAGGTTCGACAATATCACATCCTCGGCGATTCGTTTCTTGCTACGTCATTCCGACGACCGCAGGGAGGAGGAATCTAGCTCATTTGATGTCCGCGCCGTCGTGTTGTAAAATGCCCGTCATGAATTGCACATCACCCTGTTCGTCATCATGAGCAAGCAAAGGCCGTTTCTCTACGGCATTTCGGGCATTTTTCGACGTCTTGCGCTATTGGGGCGGGATTCGTCGAAACGGACGCCTATTCCCTTGCGGCTGGTAGGCGGGCTGGCTCTGCTGATTCTCATCGGCACGCTTTTGTTGTTGGCGCCCGGCATGACAACGCAGCCGATTTCGCCCATGGAGGCGTTTTTTACGGCCACCTCGGCGGTGACGGTGACGGGCCTGAGCGTCATTCCCACCAGCACAGGCTTCACCTATTTGGGGCAGATTGTGCTGCTGTTGTTGATTCAGGCGGGCGGCGTGGGCTTTATCTCGCTGATTGTGCTGGCTCTGCATCTGATGGGGCGCTATGTTTCATTGATGGATCGGCTGGCGCTGACCAGGGCTATGGGGCTGGATAAACCGGGCCGGATTTTGCAGATTCTGCGCAACGCCATCTTGGGCATGTTTGTCATCGAGGGAGCGGGCGCGGCGCTGCTCTATCTTCACTGGCGCGCGGCGGGCATCGCCCCGCCCGGCAAGGCGGGGTTTTACGCGCTTTTTCACGCCGTCTCCGCCTTTTGCAATGCCGGATTCGATCTTTTTTCCGGGCTGCCCGCTTATCCCAACGGTCTGCCCAACGACAACATCACCCTCATCATTTTGGGCGTGTTGGTGCTGTTGGGAGGCCTGGGCATTCCAGTATTTATGGAAGCCTTCAGCCGCTATCGGCGCAAAAGAATGAGTCTCAACACCTGGCTGACGTTGATCACCGCGGCTGGCCTCATCCTGCTGGGCTGGGGCGGGCTTTTCTTCTCGGAACACCTGATGGGGCATGGCGTTATCCGAGATGAAGGCATTGTCAATGCGTTGGTGCAGACCTGGTTTCAGTCTGTCTCCACCCGCACCGCTGGCTTTCCGGGCCTGCACAGCTTTTCGCTGGTGGGCTCCGATAGCCGTTTGTTGATTATCACCCTGATGTTCATCGGCAGCGCCCCCGCTTCCATGGGAGGCGGCATCACCACCGGCTCATTTGCCGTGCTGACCCTGGCGGTGTGGAATTATGTGCGGGGCTCCGATTCAGTGCAGGTGCGGCATCGCACCATCTCACAGGCGACGGTGCGGCGGGCGGCGGTGGCGCTTCTCATCTCCCTGGCCGTCGTGATCATCGCCAGTTGGCTGATTTTGCTCACCAATCAATTTTCTTTCAACAAGGCCCTGTTCGAGGTGGTTTCGGCCTTGGCCACCTGCGGACTTTCGATGGGCGTTACCGGCGATCTCAACGCGTTCGGCAGACTGATTATCATCGCCATGATGTTTTTCGGGCGGGCGGGCGTGGTAACGTTGATGATGGCGTTGACGCAGCATGATCCCTACCATCGGCGACATCTCGATTTTCCGGAAGAGGATGTGCTGGTGGGATGAGCAGAGCGGGCGCCGAAGGCGGAACGTCAGTCGCCCGCGCTCAGCGCCAATTGCTCCGCCGGCGTGAAGATGTAGCCCGCAATCAGCAGCGTGCTGATCAAGGATGTCAGGCCCGAGACGGTGAGGATCATGGCCATGACCACGAATTGGTAGAACGCGGCATGCACCGGCTGGCTACCGC
>JALSPL010000147.1 GCA_026985975.1 Anaerolineae bacterium
ACCGCGGGTGCGTCGGAAAAGATCAGAGCCAGATCGGGCCTGGCGTCGGCCTTGATGCCGCAGGCCACGCCAGCGAAACTGAATCCGGTGGGAAGATGAATGACGTCGGGCATGATGCGTGTCGAGGGGATGTGTAAAAATCAGAGAATGGGAAAAGCGCTTTACTTTTTGGGATTGGCGATGTAAAATAGCATGAACCCAGCGTCATGCAGCCAAAACGCTCAAATGAATTCGTGTCCAAAGGCTTTCAGCCGCAAAATGGCCATTTTTACGTCCAATCGAGCTATTTTCACTCGCCTTTCAATCCTGTCAGGGATCACTCATGAATGCCAAAGCGCAAGCGTTTCATTTTAGACAGAAAATCCAAAAAAACGGAGAAGTCACCCTGAAAAATCTGCCTGTTGTCAGAGGTCAGCAGGTGGAGCTGGTGGTGTTGTTTTCACCCGAAATCGAGCGTGCAGAGCGACTGACTGTACGTCACCTGCTCGATTCTGAGCTTGTTGGTCTGTGGAAAAATCGCATTGATATCGAAGACAGCGCTATCTATGCGCGTCAATTGCGTGAAAAGGCGCAGCAAAGACGACAATGATTGTGTTGGATACTGTACACATTTAACCAGAAACATTATGCGGTAATTCCGGGTCTTGAGACCATTCAACCATATCAAAAATGAGGCGGCTGAGATGCGCCGCACTGCGGGAGTGCGACGCATCCGCCATCGACTTTTAGTCGCGTTTGAAATTGCTGTAATCGGGCGAGCGGTAGTGAGAAACGCCGAAGCCCTCGATCTCAAGCATGGCCCGCACTTTCATGGGCAGACCATATAGCTTGATGAAGCCCTCCGCGTCTTTCTGATTATACACATCATCCTCATCGAAGGTCACATAATCTTCGCGGTAGAGGCTGTGAGGGCTCTTGCGGCCCACCAGAATGATGTTGCCCTTGTACAGCTTCATGCGCACCGAGCCTGTCATGTTCTGCTCGGTGCTCTGCACGAACGCGTCCAGGGCCTCGCGCAGGGGGGTGAACCACTTGCCATTATACACCAGATCGGCGTAGCGCAGGCCCACCTGCTGCTTGTAATGCAGCGTGTCGCGATCCAGCACCAGTTGCTCCAGGGCGGCATGGGCTTCATACAGCAGGGCGCCGCCGGGCGTCTCATAAACGCCGTGCGATTTCATGCCCACCAGGCGGTTTTCCACCAAATCGATGCGCCCGACGCCATGCTTGGCCGCCAACGCGTCCAGCTCCTCCATCAACTCCAGCGGGCCCATGGCCTCGCCATTGACTCGCACCGGCAGGCCCTGTTTGAAATCGATGGTGACATAGGCGGGCTCATCCGGCGCGTTTTCGGGGGAGACGCTGAGAGTGTACATCTCCTCCTCGGGCTCGTTCCAGGGGTCTTCCAGCAGACCGCCCTCGTGGCTCATGTGCCACAGATTGCGATCCCGGCTGTAGATGGAATCCTCGGTCGCGGCCACGGGCACATGATGCGCGGCCGCGTAGGCCAGCGCGTCCTTGCGCCCGCGAATGTCCCACTCTCGCCAGGGCGCGATGATCTTCAGCTTGGGGTTCAGGGCCATCACCGTCAACTCGAAGCGCACCTGATCGTTGCCCTTGCCGGTGGCGCCATGGGCGACCGCGTCCGCTCCTTCCAGCTCAGCGATCTCGACCATGCGTTTGGCGATGAGGGGACGGGCCATGCTGGTTCCCAACAGATATTTGCGTTCGTACACTGCGCCCGCCTGCATGGTGGGGAAGGCGTAATCAGTGAGGAATTCCTGGCGCAGATCCTCGATGTAGATTTTGCTGGCGCCCGAGGCGATGGCTTTTTCCTCCAGACCGTCCAGCTCTTCGGCCTGGCCCAAGTTGGCGGCAAAGCAGATGACTTCGCATTCGTAATTTTCTTTCAGCCACGGCACGATGACCGAGGTGTCCAATCCGCCGGAGTAGGCGAGCACAACTTTGTTGATTTTGGGTTTCTTGGGTGACATGAGATTTTTCCTGATGATAGAGAGAAAATAGGGAAATAGCGATTGAGACAGGTCAATAAAAAAACCACGAGGCGAGAAGCCGTCGTGGTTGGTTGGGATTCGAGTTCAGATGCAGACGCGAGTCAGGGGATCAGACCGATGATCTGATCTCGTCCCTCAGGTGGTACGCCTGCGAAGCATAAGCATAATGGCCCGCACTATAGCCGATTTTCGGGCATCTGTCAAAAATGGCGGCTGCCGCAGAGCGTCGCTGCGCCCGATATGAGCGATTTGTCAGCGCCTGGCAAAATCGGGATAATGGAGACATGAATCTATCACAGGCCGTCAGACAGCACGCCCGGGAACTGGGCTTCGATCTGGTCGCCATCGCCCCCGTGGGCCCCAGCCCTGATTGGGAGCGTTATCGGGCCTGGATCGACGCGGGCTGGGCGGGCGAGATGGCCTATCTGGCCCGACATCTGCTCCCGAAGCAAGACCCGCGGCAACTGCTGCCCGAGGCCCGCTCGCTGATCCTGGTGGGGTTGAATTACGCCCAGCAACTTGATCCCGCCTTGCTGGCGGATCCCGCCCGTGGACGCATCTCGATCTACGCCCTGGGCCGCGATTATCACAAGATCATGCGGCGGGCGCTGATGCGACTGGATGGCTGGTTGGCTGCGCAGAGCGGGCGCAGCAGCCGCGGCCGCGTCTTTGTGGATAGCGCTCCCGTGCTGGAGCGCTCCTGGGCCAGCGCCGCGGGGCTGGGCTTCATCGGCAAAAACGCCTGTCTGATTCATCCCCATCTGGGCTCCTGGCTCTTCCTGGGCGGCTTGCTGGTTCCCGAAGCGCTGACGCCCGATCCGCCGCCCCAGATTTCTCTCGCGCCGCCCGACATAATCTGGCGTTTCGATGATGGCCGCACCGGAACCTGTGGGGGCTGCACCCGTTGTCTGGATGTTTGCCCCACCGGCGCCCTGGTCGCGCCCCGCCAACTGGACGCCCGGCTGTGCATCTCCTACCTCACCATCGAGCAGCGGGGGGCGATTCCGCGGGCGTTGCGTCCCAAGTTGGGCAACTGGGTCTTTGGTTGCGATCTGTGCCAGCAGGTTTGCCCCTGGAATCGCCGCGCCCGGCCGGCCTCGCATCCCGATTTGCAGCCTCATCCCGACCGCATCGCTCCGCCCTTGCTGGATTTGCTGGCGCTGGATGAGGCCGGATTTACGGCCCGGTTTGCGGGCAGTCCGGTGATGCGAGCCAAGTGGGCGGGATTTATGCGCAATGTGTGCGTGGCCGCGGGCAATTGGGGCGCTCCCGCAGCCCAGGAGCCGCTGGAGGCGCATCTTTTTCACAGCCCCTTGCTGGTGGCGACCCACGCGGCCTGGGCGCTGGCGCGCTTGCGCGGGCGCGGCGGGCGTCAGGCGCTGGCGCGGGCCCTGACGGACGCGCCCGATCCCGCCCGCCGCCAGATCATCCGGCAAGAGCTGTGGGCCGCGGGCGACGAAGTTGTGTTATAATGCCCATGAGCAATCTATCACACTGAGCGACCAGGAAATCACACCTATGAACTATCTTATCACGGGCGGCGCAGGATTTATCGGCAGACATCTGGCCAATCGCCTGGCGGCTTTGGGCCACAATGTGCGAGTGATCGATGATCTCAGCGCCGGCGAGAAGGAGTCGCTGGACAAACAAGTGCTTTTCACCCGCGGCGATGTGCGGGATCAGCCCAAGTTGTGGACATCGCTGCACGATATCGACGTGGTTTATCATCTGGCGGCCAAGGTTTCTTTGCCCCAGTCGGTGCTGTATCCGCGGGAGTACAATGATGTGAATGTAGGCGGGACGGTGGCGCTGATGGAGGCCATGCGGGCCGTGGGCGCGCCCCGCATCGTTTTGGCCTCATCGGGCACGATTTATGGCGATCAGAAACGGCAGCCGGTGGATGAAAACGTCCTGCCCGATCTGCGCACGCCTTATGCCGTCAGCAAACTGGC
>JALSPL010000148.1 GCA_026985975.1 Anaerolineae bacterium
GTATTGCACCGTCAGCGTCAGCGCCCCGCCGATGATAGCTGATATCGCCGCGCCCGGGCCGCCTTCATCAGAGGAAGGGGACGCGGGATTGTATCGCACCTTGTCCCACAGGCCCGGGATGCGCAGGATGAAGAAGTAGATGAGCGTGATCAGCGAGAGATCGAAGCGGATGTTGGTGGGCGCCACGCTGCCCCGCAATCTGCTGGAAAAATACATCTTCACGCCCGCGGTGGCGAGGCTTAGCAACAGGATGAGCACCGCATACAGATAATTGCGCTCGGTGAAACGCCGCAGACGAACGGTGATCCACACGCCCAGCAGACCGGCGAGAATGGTGAGAATGGCTGCGACCTGGAAAATGGGCTTGACCTGAACCATCATGGCCAGCGAGGGATACTTTTCGGGCCAGAAGGCGATGCAAATGGTGCCGATGCCGCCCAGCAGCATCATGACCGACGCCAGCCCCATGAGGATGATGGCGATGATGCGTAAAATTTTGCCTGACATTTTATTTTCTCCTTTTTGCAACCTGACAATCGTTTCCTCTTCGCCAAACGCACGGCAAACAGTTGTCGAAGAGACGCATGGAGCGACTGTCTGATTAACGGTTAGAAAGCAATGATGAGCATGCTGATGAGCATGTAAACCGATGCGAATTTGAAAAGGCTGAAGTTAAGCTTTTGTGAGGGGCGTAACACGCTGGTCAGGGCCAGGATGAGCAGTGCAGCTGAGAGCACCAGCATCACCGAAAGCCCGCCCGCCGTGACGCCCACGCCCCACGCGGCCGCGATCATGGCCGACGCGGCCAGCACGCTGGAGAACGCGATGGCGGCCCGGGCGACGCGAAAGCCGTAGACGCCGGGCATGGTGGGGACGCCCGCTCGGGCGTAATCCGCCGCATAGCGCATGGCGAAGGTGAGAATGTGGGTGGGAATCCAGAAGAGGATAGCCGCGGCCAGCAGCAAGCCGATGGCGTCGACATGGCCCAGGGCCAGGGCCCGGCCCGCCAGCAGGGGCATCGCTCCCGACAAGCCGCCCCACAAAATGGACCAGGGCGAACGCCGCTTGAGCCACATGGTATAAACGACGACATCGAAAAAGAGCCCGCCAAAGACGATGAGCCCGAACAGCGGCGCCACTGCCAGCGCCCAGATCACGCCCGCCAACGCCAGCGTCATCCCCAGCAACAGCGCCTCATGCGGCCTCATGCGGCCCGAGGGCAGCGGACGCATACAGGTGCGGTCCATGCGGGCGTCGATGTCTCGATCCCACCACATATTCAGCACCGTGGCTCCGCTGATGGCGAGAAACAGGCTGCCAGCCACGCCCGCCAGCTCCCACCCGCGCCCGGCCAGCGCATGACCCGCACTGAGATACCCCACCACGCCGGTAATCAGCAGCAGCAATGTCTGCATACTCTTGATCAGCGACAGATACAACCACAGCCGCTCGCCCGCCCCCTGCACTCGCTGCGCAGGATGGCACGGCGCACATCTCTTACTGCTCACTGAATACTGTTCACTGTTCACGACATCCTCACTCAACGAGCGCAGCGGAAACCGATGGAGATGCTGTAATGATCGGGACTGGCGCTGTTGCGGGTCCAACTTCGCAGATTATAGGCGTAATCCATAAAACTGCCCCCTTTCAGATAACGCAGGTGGGTGTCTGGATGGACGCCGCCCGTCCATTGCCACACATTGCCCGCCATATCATACAGCCCATAAGGACTGGGCGAGTTCATGGTCTGATAGCCATCGTAAACCTTGCCATTGTAAAAACCCGCGGGCGTGGTGTCGCCCACCCGCCCTGGCTGCTCGAAAGGATCGCCGCTCTTGTAATAATTGGCGTTGACCGGTTCGATGTCATCGCCCCACGGAAAAGCGCGGCCCTCCTCGCCGCGGGCGGCTTTCTCCCACTCATCCTCCAGGGGCAGACGCCAGCCGTAGTAGCGGCAATAGGCCCGGGCGCCAAACCATGTCACCATGGTGGCGGGATGATTTTCGTAGCCAGGGCTGACGGCAAAAGCTCCGCTTTCCTGCCGGATGCGGGCGTCGGGATGCCCGACCGGGAACAACAGCCAGTCGCCCTCCTTGATCTCCCGCTCATGTTTGTGGCCGCGAAACGTATCGCCAGGGTAGTAACCCATCACGCCTGCTTCGCCCATGCTGACGCTGCCATCGACCAGAGCGTCGTTGAGGAAATCGGCAAACTGCTGATTGGTCACATCGGTGATCATCATCTCGAAATCATAATCCAGGGGCGTTTCGTGATTATGCAGGCCCATCAAAAACTCTCCCGCGGGAATCTCCGCCCAGGCGTTGACGTCGATGCCTGTATCGAACTGAGGCGGCGGGCCCGCCGGTGCAGCCTGAGCGCCGCATCCGGCCGCAATCAGCATCAACAGAGCCAGCAAAATCAGTCTGATGAATGCGGAAAACGTGGTCATCCTTTTCATGATTCGACCTCCTTGGCAATGACGTCCAGTTCGGGATGTTCCAGCTCCTCCCGCCAGCGGCCATTCTTCCGGAATAAATCGACCAGCCGCCAGACCATGAATATCCCCAGCATCAGCAGCACCAGAAACAACCCGATGTCCGCAAGCAGCATGGTGATGTCTACAAAGGGCTGCTGCGCCGATTCACTCACATACAAACGCTTGGTGGTGAAAAATGTGACCGCGCCAAAGGCCACATCCGAAGCGATGATGATGATCCAGCCGAACCACTGCCGGGCTCGACCTTTCATCCCCGCCAGATCCGCGTAATAGAGCAGGATGATGGTGGCGATGATGCCCGCCAGGATGTGCCAGTGTCCGGTCAGCGTCACCCGCTCCTCCCGCCAGGGCCATTCACGGATGACCGGGTCCAGGCGGATAGCCATGTAGATGCCCACCGCCGTCACCACCGCATTCATATACATCATCTGCCAGGTGGCGCCGAAGGGCAGCGGATCATGCAGCAGCGCCCGCACTTTCTTGCCAAATCCCGCCTGCGCCCGGGGAACGCCTTTCTTGGCCAGACCGATGGCGATCTGCTGTCGCCAGGTGTAAATCGTCAGCATCACCGAAGCCAGCAATACCGGCAGCGACCCCACATTGATGATGATGTGTGCGATGCGTTCATAGGGAACCACCGACCACACGCCCATGGTGATGATGAGGGTGCCGATGATCATCATCCACATGCCCCGGCGATGCAGCCTGCCTTTGAAATCCACCCAGCGCCCGATGATCAGCGTCAGCGCCACCGCGATGAGCGTCAACATGATGTGCAGATGCCCGATGACCGCCAATTGCAGCACGGTCTTGTGCGGCTCCCGCACGATATCCTCGGCCATGACGATCTCGAATCCCGTGCCCAGATTGGCCCCGGCCACCGCCCCGAAGATAGCGGAGCCCAGGGTGGCCACGGCCATGAAGAAAAAGGCCGTCCGTTCCAGATCCAGCCCGCCGCGAGTGTGGGCGTAGGGCGAATCGGGCGGGAGCTTGTATTCCTTACGCCAGGGCCACAGCGCCGCAGCCAGCATCACCCCGGCGAAGAACACCAGCGACTGCCCAAAGATGAATAGCCCGTGCCAGATGTAGTTATGGCCGAAATAGGCGAACCACATGCCGAAGATCATGGATGTGATATAGCCCACGGTGATGGTGGCGTTGATGTTGGTGCGCTGACGCTCGGGCATCTTCACCAGGCCGGTGATGAAATAAGCCTCGATGGCCACCACCGCCATGGCGATGGTGTGATACAGCATGATGATGCGCCCCTCCCGTTCCATGGGCAGCAATTGCATGCCGGTAAACTTCACCCACGCATCCCGAACGCCCCATTCCGCCATGGGCCCCGATAACATCCCGAAAAACACCGTCTCCAGGGCAATGAGGGCAATGGCCACCAAAACCAACCCCTTGGTGGAACGAAAGAGAAAATGATAACGATTTTTCAACGC
>JALSPL010000149.1 GCA_026985975.1 Anaerolineae bacterium
GGCCCTCCACCGGCTCGGACGTGACCACGAATCAGGCCACGTGCACGAACCCCGCCCGCCAACGCTGGGAAGACGGCAGCATCATTCCGCATCCCTTCTATCTGCGCAATGACCTGAACGGCGGCGATGTGATGCTGCAATGGGTGCACCGCTATGAATACAGCAACTATGAGATCTGGCGCAGCGCGTCCCCTTACTTCACGCCCGGCGATCCCGGCTCCACCCGCATCGCCACGAATGTGCAGCCGCCCGCGGTGGGCGATGGCGCCAGCTATACCGACGCCAACGCCACGGGGGACGGCGTCAGCTACTATTACCGGGTTCGGGGCGCCAGCGGCGGCGCGACATCCAACCCATCCAACGAAACCGGGCTTTTCGTGCAAGCGCTGGTGGCCGGGAATTGACCCACAAGAAAGGCCCGTCGGGCGTCCGGCGGGCCTGTGCAACGTCTACGGCGTGGCGGTTTTCGCTTTTTCGTCATACACCGGCGGCGGCAACTGCTCCTGGCCGGTGCGAAACAGAAAGAAATTCCACACCAGCCTGCTCTCATCCGCCATCAAAGGATTGCTCATATCCCACAGCACCCAGCCGTACTGATACACGTAGATGGTGAGCGCATAGGGGCCCTCGGGCCCGTAGATGATGGCGATATCGCCCTGGGTGTCGGGCGCGTAGCCGTGCTTGTGCCCGATTTTCGTCCCCTCAGGCACGCCGTATTTGATGAGATAGCCCAGCGGATTCTGCTCCAACCAGCCGATCAACGCCTGACATTTCTCGGGCGAGAGCTTGTCGGGATAAGCGGCGATGAGCGCCCCCTTGCCTTCGGCGCAGCGCCCGATCTCCGCCAGCAGCACCCCCATATCCCGGGGCGTGGTCTGCATGGCCGGGTCCAGATTGGTCTTGTATTGCGGATTTGCGTTGGCGGGCGTGCGTTTCATCAGGGGAATCGCGTCGCTGTTGTAGGGCGTGGAGATGAAGGTGTTCTTCAACCCGAACTCTTCGTAGAACTGCGACACGCGGCGCACGCCCTTCATCACATCCCCATCCCCCAAATGAAACATCAGGGCGTTGGCCGCGGCGTTGCTGGCCGTGGGTGAGGTGATAGTGACGCTGATCCATTTGCTGATGTTATCGGGCAAGGGCAGTTCGTTGTCCATATAAGTCAGCAGCAAGATGCCTAGCTTGACGGTGCTCATGCCCGAAAAGGCGGTGTCCGCATCGATGTCGATCTCTTCGCCCGTGGGCAAGAACTGGAAATAGGCCGCATAAACGCCCGGAAATTTCTCGAAACGCTGCGCCATGGCCGTCTTCAGGGCGCTGAAATCAGGTTTGCCCGGCTCCTCGGTGATGAGTTTGAAATGCGCTTCCCGGTTGTATGGATCGGTAAAGCCCTTGATGATGCTGATAGCCGTCTCGCCCGCCTCGGTGCGCACGCCCGGGCGTCCCTTGACAAAAGCGAGCTTCTCCAGATTCACCGTGGGCGGCAGCGGCTCGTGATCATACATCTGCGATTGCGTCTCGATCCACTGCGCCAGCTTCTCCCGATCGTAGCTATATCGCAACGGAATATCGCCGCCCACCGGCGGTTTGTTCATGAGATAAAAGAGAAAATCCCAGATGGCGTACCAGCCTTTGGCCCGCGTCTGCGCTTCCTGCACCATGCCTTCGGCATCCACCCGAAAATCGATCTCTTCTGGTGGCAGGACAAGATGGTTTTCGCCATGAAAGACGAGAATGGGACGTTCGAAGACTGAGCGCAGATTGGCGACCACCTCTTCGGTGGAATCGCCGCCCACATTGGCCCCGCCCAGCGTCACGCCGGCAGGAATCGCGTCACGGCCTTTGACATATTGGATGTATTGCGGGCCGATCAGAAGTGCAATGCCCGCCAACATCAGGAGCAGAAACCATCGAAAATACTTCATCTGGCCAGATTCATTCCCACTCGATGGTGGCGGGGGGTTTGGAGGTGATGTCGTAGACCACGCGGTTGACGCCTTCGACCTCGTTGACGATGCGGTTGGCCATGCGACCCAGCAGCTCGTAAGGCAATTGCGCCCAATCTGCAGTCATGAAATCGTCGGTAGTGACCACGCGAATGGCGACCACGTTGCCATAGGTGCGATAATCGCCCATGACGCCCACGCTGCGCACCGGCAGCAACACGGCGAAAGCCTGCGACGTGGCCCGATACAGGCCAGCGCTCTCCAGCTCGCGGATGACGATGGCGTCGGCCCGGCGCAGGGTCTCCAATCGCGGCCAGGTGACTTCGCCCAGGATGCGGATGGCCAGGCCCGGACCGGGGAAAGGATGCCGCCACACGATGCGCTCGGGCAGACCCAGGGCCAGGCCCACGCGGCGCACTTCATCCTTGAACAGAGAACGCAGCGGCTCCAGCAACTCGAACTCGATATCCTCGGGCAGACCGCCCACGTTATGATGCGTCTTGATGGTGCGGGCCGCCTGCTCCCGACCCGTGGCCGCGCTCTCGATGACATCGGGGTAGAGGGTGCCCTGGGCCAGAAAACGATAGGGCGCGCCCGGCGTCTCGGCCACCAGCCGGGCGGCCTCGGCTTCGAACACCCGCACAAAACGATGCCCGATGCGTTTGCGTTTCTCCTCCGGATCGGTGACGCCCTTCAGGTCTTGCAGAAATCCCTCGGCCGCGTTGATGCCGATGAGATGGATGCCGTGGGCCTGCTGGAAGGTCTCGAACACCTCATCCGCCTCGCCCAGGCGCATCATGCCATGATCGACAAAAACGCAGGTGAGCTGATCGCCCACGGCCCGATGCAGCAAGGCCGCGGCCACCGAGGAATCCACGCCGCCGCTGAGCCCCAGCAGCACGCGGCTGTCGCCCACCCGCTCGCGAATCTCAGCCGTCATCTCCTCGATGAAATTGGCAGGCGTCCAACCGGCCTCCAGCCCGGCCACATTGAAGAGGAAATTGCGGAGGATGTCCAGGCCCTGGCGGGTGTGCTGCACCTCGGGATGAAACTGCAACGCGTAGCGTTTACGGGCAAAATCGCCCATAATGGCGACGCTGTCCTGATTGGATGCGCCCAGGGCCGTCCACCCCGGCGGCAAACGGTCCACATGATCACTATGACTCATCCACACATCCAGTTTTGGGGGCAGGCCCGAAAGCAAAGGCGCTTCCCCCGTCAGGTCTACGATGGTGTGGCCGAACTCGCGGGCAGTGGCTTTGGCGACATGCCCGCCCAGGGCGTCGGCCAGCGCCTGCATGCCGTAGCAGATGCCCAGCACCGGCTTGCCGCTGCCCAGCACGATGTCGGGCAGCCGGGGCGCGTCTGGCTCATAGATGCTGGCCGGGCCGCCGGAGAGAATGTAGGCGTCGGCCCGAGCGAGTTGTTCGGTGGGCGCGTTCCAGGGCAGAAGTTCGCTGTATACGCCCAAATCTCGCACCCGGCGGGCGATGAGTTGAGCGGTCTGCGAGCCAAAGTCGATAACGGCGACGTGGGACATGAGTGTGTGAGGGTGTGAGAGTGTGAGGGTGAGTGAGTGTGAGAGTGTGTGAGTGTGGCCCAGAGCGGAGGCGGCGGATGCAAAATACGAATCGGCGATGCGCCCTCCTCCAATTGAAACTCACCGTCAGTGTGGCGGCAGGGCGGGAAGATAGGGCAGGGGATTGACGCGGACGCGGTTTTTGCGCACCTCGAAGTGCACGTGCGGGCCCGTGGAGTTGCCGGTGGAGCCGACCTCGCCGATCTTCTGCCCGCGACGAACGTGGTCTCCCACTCGCACCGCGGGATTGGTCATATGACCGTAGAGGGTGGCCAGGCCGTTGGCGTGGCGGATGACCACCGAGAAACCGTAACCGGTATAGAGCCAGCCGGCCCGCACCACCACGCCATCGCCGGCGGCGTAAATGGGTGCGCTCCAGGCGTTGGCGATGTCGATGCCGCGATGTTTGGCGGAATAGCC
>JALSPL010000150.1 GCA_026985975.1 Anaerolineae bacterium
CTCCTGTCCAAAAATGAGATCCTCGACATGGACGCGTTTGTAGACGCTGCTGGGCGGAGCCAGGAAAGAAGCGCTGACAAACCGATCGGGGATGGTCCAGGGATCGGGTTGGGGCGGCTCTCGCGGGATCATGCCGGGCATGGCGCTGGGGCCCATGCGAGGCGGCAGCGGCTCGGCTCCGGGCCAGAGCGTGTTGTGGGCCGCCAGATCATCCAGCATGGCCTTGGTCTCGGCCTCGTTGGCCCCGGCCAGACGATGCACGTCGCAGCCTGCCGACCGCAACCGGGCCTCATCTTCGCCACTGACGCCAGCGGGCCCGCCCACGATGAGCACATGCCGGGCCATCATGGCATCGGCTGTCGAAAAACCGGCGGTGGGGCGGAAGTGGGCGATGTAGTTCTGAGCGTTTTGCCAATCCGACTGGGCCCAATTGCTGCCATGATCCCAGAATAGCAGATAGAATTCCATCGGCTTGCCGGTATGATAAGACTTGATCTTCTCATGCAGAGCGTCTTTCCAGCGCACGCCTTTCATCCATTGATCGCCGGGGCACATGGTCTGCCCCACCTCTTTGTGGCCAACCACGTTTTCGATATCGGGCACATTGAGCGTATCCATCAGCCAGGCTACCAGATGTGCGGCCGATTCCATCTGGGCGGGCGTGGGCAGTTGATCTTCCGGCGGCTGGATGCTGCCATCATAATCCTTGATCAAGAATCGTCCGATGAGGCTGACGCCCAGACAGTAATTGTTGGCGGCTCCCACATGATAAGAACGGGTCTCATGGCGTTCGGTCCAATAAATCGTGCCGTCAGGAGCAATAACATAATGATAGCCGATGGCGGGCCAGGGGTCTTTGTAGGGGCTGACGCCAAAGACGTGGTAGCGGGCGATCTGCTCGACTGTGAAGTCCTTGGGGGTGTCGGTGTGATGAATGACGATTTTGCGGATAGGTTCGGTGCGTTTCTGATAGGGCGGCAGCGTGGGATGATGGGGCAACTCATCCACCACATCGATAATCCGGGGACGGGCCACGCCCGCTCCGGCGCACTGATCGGCGATGGCCTGTAGGGTTGCGATTTCCTGTTTTTGCTGCTGCACTGTGGCCTCAAGATCGCTGATCTGTTGCTGCAACGGCCCGATCTGATCGGCCAGCGCCTGCAAACGGGCGACCTCGGCCTGTAAATCCGCCACCTGTTGCCGCAGCCGGGCGACCTCTTCGGAATCAGCGCAGGACGCGGCTTCGTCCAGAATGGTCTGGATGTCGTCCATCAGCTTATTCTTCCAGGCAATGCCGTCGATCCATTGATCGCCGGGCGAGATCACCTTCTCGCCCAGCTCTTTGCGCCCGTACAGGATCTGCGTCAGAATAGCGCCTAACCGCTGCTGACTGATGAGCCAGGCGATAAGGAACGCAGCGGCCTGACGCTGGACATCACCAGGTTCCACATCCTGGCTGCGGCGGAAATCTCCGGCCAACGCCACGGCGATGCTGTCTGCGTTGACGATCTCATTGACGCTGCTGCTCAGATTTTGCTGCACGATGCGAGTCAGCGGCTGGGTCTGATAGATGCTGCCATCGCCAGTGATGAGGAAGTGGTAGGGCATGCCCGGTTTGTTCTGATCCACCGCCTGTTGGGCCAGGGCTGCGGGCGTGATGCCGGGATCGGTCATGGTGTGATGTACCACCACCCGTCGGATATCGGTAATCTCGCGAGTGGGCCAGCGCCGGCTGGGATGTTGAGGGAGATCGGCCATGACATCGTTGATGGCGGGGCGGGAAACAGCGCCGGGCGGGATCACCGGCACGACCTGAGCCAGTTCTGCTTCCATATCCGCGATTTCTTTTTCCAGAGCGTCCAGGGCCTGACGCAAAGCCGGAACGTCATCCAGCAGCGGGCCCTTTCCATTCAGCGTCGATTCCTCCTGGCCCAATGTTTCGCTGAGGGCAAGCGCTGCGTCGATATCTCCCTGAATGGCGTGTTTCTGGGCTTCCAGCTCCTCAAGACGCCGCCAATACTCGCTGAGATCAGGGGGTTGTTCGCCCCCGGTCGTCCACTTCAATCCCAACGACAGCGCCTCGCCAAAATCATCGATGACCCCCTGCTTGCCCTCGATATACCATTGATCCTTTCGGGGCCAGCGGTACAAAATCAGCGCCCGGATTTTCTGGGGATTGTTCTTATTCCAGTGATCGATCTCCTGATACGCCCGTTTCACCCATCCCGTGTTGGCGTTATGCCAGGGATCATCTCCCTGATCGGTTTCGGTGATATAAACCGGCAAGCGCCGCATGGCGCCGGGGATGGCGTGCATAAAATCCTGATAGACCCGGAAATGCCAATGATACGCCTCGAAGGGAGGATTCATGTGCGCTTCCGATGCGATGAAATTCGGATCGGCGCCGTGGGTGTAAGCATGCAGGGTGATGCCATCGCACTGGGCGGGCCCGATAAGATTGAGGACGTCGACGAAATACTTAACCCAATCGCCGCTTTCGTTCCCCGGATACGTGGTCAGAGGATTCCAGGGCGCGGCGCCCGCCACCAGCACCTGATCGTTTTCATGGCCCGGTACGGCGTGAATAGCGGCTCGCACCTTTTTGTAAGCCCTGGCGTACCGCTCCGGCGTGATAGGCTCGCCGCGGTCGTCGGGGCTGATGGGATGCGGCGGCGAGACGCTCCAATCCCAGCGCGCGCCGGGCCATTCGATGGGATGATTGGGTTCATTGCCCACGATCCAGATGCGAGCGCCGCTGCTGGCCTCCACAAAATTGGCGCAGCGTCGGGCAAACGCATCGTAATCGTTTTCGGATGGCAGCGTGCCCGCAGGGGAATAGCCATTGTTCAATCGAACAATCACGCCCAGACCGCGATTGGAAAGCTGGCTGAAATTCTGTCCCGAGTGATCATCGGGATTATGCCCGATCTCGGTGGTGATCACCACCCATCCGGGAATGCCCCGCCCCAGCATCACATCTTCCCCGCCCGGATCATGGAATCCATACAGATATTCACTATCGAAAAGAGGACGAGCCATTTTTTCAACCTCCTGGAGAGGCAAATTTTATGAGATATGCTTGCGAAAGTGAGACGCCGATATCTGTCATTTCTTGTTGCGTGCAGTGCATTTCAAGAAACGACGTATTCGGTTGGCTGCCTCATCATTATATGGCGATTTTGAAAGATCGGCCAATCATCCGAAAAAGGAGGGGACGGTTCCATGACAAGTCGTTGGAGGATCGCCTCATGCGGGCGCCTGAAATGCGTGAATTTTTTGTCTTTTCATTCAAAAATGCAAAATTGCTGTAACATTTGCATGGGCTCAGGGTTAAGGGGATGTACGGGCCGAAAATGCCCGGCTGACACACCGAAAAATTATCATTTTCACCATAACCATCCACCAAGGAGAAAAACCCATGTCTATTTTCACTGCCAAAACCCTCTCACTTCTCGCTTTTTCCGCAGCCCTGTTCGCGGCTCCAGTCATCGCCGATGCTGAACTGCCCGAAGGCGTCACCCAGTATTTTCACGGCCAACAGCCTGCTACCGAAATGCTTCAATCTCCGACCACAGGTATCCCTGGTGACGACTTCCAGGTTGTAGAGGCTCCCCAGGTTCCCGAAACCGGCGACTATGCTCAACAGCCTGATGTTCCCCAGTCTCCCCAGCAGCCGGAAATGCCCGCCATGCCCCAGCAGCCGAGCATGGACCAACAGCCGGAAATCCCCGCCGCGCCCGAGATGCCCGTGAATCCCGAGACGCCGACCACGCCCGACATGCCCCAGCAGCCGGGCATGGACCAACAGCCGGAAATCCCCGCTGTCCCCGAGATGCCCGTGAATCCCGAGACGCCCACCGACCCGACTTCTCCCACCACCCCCGAAACGCCCAGCGTCCCCAGTGCGCCTGCCAATCCCAGCGTCCCCAGTGCGCC
>JALSPL010000151.1 GCA_026985975.1 Anaerolineae bacterium
CTCGCCTGTTCATCGTCTTAATGGCTCTGTTTACCACGAAAATTGGCTTCATAACTTACTCATCTCAACTTCTTGTGTTGGATTGGCGACCAACCACAGAAAAAACTAGAACCAGAAATTTTCTTGGCGGAACCTTGACATTCTCCTTTGCGCCTTGGCTTCTTTGCGTGAGCCAAAACTTTTCAGGTGTGTCCATTTTCAGTTGGAGGTTGGCGTCTGCCGCCTCCGCCTGGGGCTGATAGGCCCAGGCTCAGGTGCGACGCACTTCCGAAGTGCATCGCACCTCGCTAAAGCGCCTTATCCGACAAGAACCTCTTGATATGTGATGAGCGATGAAAAACGACAGAAAACAGGCGCTGACGTATAATATAATTGGACACACCCAAACTTTTTTCAGAAAAGCCAATGATGGTCACGCGACATTGTCGGAAAAGACCGCCATGCGAATTGCTGTTATTCTATCCCTTCTGCCCGCACTGCTCCTCTCCGCGTGCGCTGCTTTTTTTGCTCCCCCTCAGTTCCCCATCGTTGACTCTCCTTCCGCTATCGTTACGCAGGATCAGAGCCCGTGTTTGTTGACGCCCGCGCGAGCGCTGGAGCTCATGTATGGAGAGGATGCGTTATCTGTTACCGAGACTGAAGTCCTGCTTCCCGCACCCTACTCTGGTTATACCACAACGGTGCATCTCAATCTCATGACTTTTTTTTGGGAGAATGCCGCAGAACAATGTCTTGTCATCACCAACAGTGCGTTTGACAACTCGCACGTCAATCAGGCAACCATTGATGGCGCGATTTTCCGCTGGAGAGGGGATTCCTGGAAGCTAGCTGCGTTTCAACCCAACCTGATTTCTCTCGGATCATTCGGCTATGTCCCCAAAGGATCGCTTGTTCACATCGGCCCCGACAAACACGCTGCACTGCTGCGATCGAAATGGGAGGGGCAGGGCTATGCCTCAGAATATGCTACGATTATCACTGAGGTGAATGGAAGTTTGCGGGTTGTATTGCATCTACTGATGAGCGAAAGGCAAGAGACTTTTGACAAGGATGGCGTGTTTTTGAAATGGGGGTATCAATCGGAATTGGCCTTCCGAACTGGCAGTCATTCAGATTTCGATGATATCGTCGTCACCCAGTATGGCGTCAATCAAGATGGCGATCATTTCAATAGAATGAGCGTTTACGCCTTTTCTGATGGAAGGAGCGCGTACATGCCGGTGAATGAAAAATGAAGGAGGGCCGCCGACCCGCCCGCCGTTAGCCTCTTCATTCGATAAACGCGAGGTCGGACGAGGCCGGGCCTCGGGGACGCATGCTCATCTTTTTACAGGAGCAGATCCCAAGGGCTCTGCATTAGGTCAGGAAAAATGATGTGAAAAAGGGGCGGCTGTCGCAAGGACGCCGCCCTTTCTTTTTGGGGATAGGGAGGTTAGGTCAGGTTCCTGGCACAAGCGTAAAGTCGAATTCGCCGACGTGGTTGGAGTAGGCGGAGAGGACGTCGTTGCCGAATTTGTCGGAGATGGCGGCCCGCACGTAGTAATAATAATTCGGGCTGGCGTTGCCAACGGCGCCCGCATCGATGTGGATGACGTCGCCGGGGGCGAAAGGCCCGTCGATGGTGGTCAGCAGCGTGGCCGTGGGGGCCTGATAAGGCGATGCGTCCCGATAAACGTAATAGCGGTTGATGGTGACGGGATTGTTGAAGGTATCGGTCATCACATGCCGCCAGGAGAGTTTTGCGTCGGTGGTCTGGGTGATCTCGATGCTCACCTGGGGCGGTGACGGCTCAGTGGGCAGGGACGTCAGCACGAAAGACGTGTCCCAGGAGCCCTCATCCTGGGTTTCGATTGGCTCGCCATCGATATAAGCGTCGCCAAGTCTGGGGGCGTCGGGTATCTGGATGCGCACGGCGTCATCGTTCCATTCCGGCTTGCGGGTCTTCCATCCCCAGCGATATTGCTGAGGCGGCTCGTTGCCCGGATAAATGGCGGCGATGCTGAGCCAGTATACATGCTCCTGCCCCGGGTCCTGGATAAACCATTCGTCATTGGGTATCTCGAAATCGTAATAGAAGCAGGTGTCGGGGTTCTGCATGGTGGTGTAAAAATCGCAGCCGGCGTAATGTTCGTTCAAGTCGGCCCGATTCACAGTCCATTCCCAGATGAGATCGGCGGGGTGGCTGAAGGGCGTGTTGGGCGGCTCTGCAGGCACATCGCGCCAGATGCCGATGTGAAATTGCGAGGGTTGGTATTGCTGCGGAGGCGGTTCGTATGGCGGATCCGCATCGTACCATCCCTCATACGAGCCCCACCAATGAATGTCGGTGACCGGGCGTGCATCACGACATTCCCAATCATCGGCCACGATGGGGTAGCCGGGATTGCCGCTCGCACCATCTCCGTAAATGGAGATTTCATCCCATCCCCAGTAACATTCATCCGTTTCATCTTTCCTGGTGGGGGGCTGATCCCATTTGGTGAATTCGATATAGACCCGGTAGTCCTCCACCTCGCCAATTGGACCGGGACCATCAGGCTGCGGGAAACCGCCATCGCTGAGCCGGAAACGGGCGTAAGCGGACCCGCGGCTGGCGTTGAGCGGCACTGCGAAGCAGAAGGTGTTGTTTCCGGATGTGAGGGGCTGGCTGAGTCCGCCCCACAGATGCTCTACGGCCGGGTCCCAGTAGCCATCACCGTTGAAATCGATCCAGCCGTCGAGCATGGGATTGGCGACGAGTGCGCTATTGGTGAGAAAGACGTCGATGCAGGTTTGCAGGCCCGGAATCAAGGCCGACTGAAAGATAATCCCATCTTCGTCATCACTCCCATTGATGTCGTCCCCATCAGCTTGCAGTGAAGGTTGCCCATCCGGTTCAGAATCGATGTTCGCGCCCAACGAAAATCCCACCAAAATGGAGTGACTGGCCCCATTGCCCGCCATGGTGGTGGGAAAAGTGGGTTCGGGGGCGTCGCCGAAATCCAAATCTTCTTGTGCGGTCACGACATGAGAAACAGATAGCGCTGCGATTAGAGTCAGCGCTAGCAACAATAAGACAACGCCCACCATTTCCATGGCGCGTCAAAACCTTCCGCGCAGAAACGGTGGCGAATGCGGGTGATTCATGACTTTCCTCCAGGTTATTTGGTTGAATATTGATGGCACGGACGGATAGCGCCACATCCGCACCTGAGACCCAAGCGAAGATTTGTGATGATGATATTGAATTGTATCGTTTATAACATCAGTATAGCAGAAAGTTAAGGTAATTTCAATGGTTTGAATCCATTTTGTATTTTTCACTATTTTTATAGGGAAAATTTGACAACGGCGTATTCTGATGTTATACTTCGGGCTCATTTACACCTATCCATGATACTTTTTCTATGACTACCCTTTACCACCGACTCGACGACTCGCCCCGCGGGCAGATCATCAAATTGTTGCAGCGCAACGGGCCCATGGGCACCCGCGACTTGCGCCAGGCGATGGGCGTCAGCGATACGGCCATCCGCCAGCAACTGCAATATCTGCTGGCCGATGGGCTGATCGAGGCCACGCGGGCGCCGAGATCAGGACGCGGGCGCCCGGGCAAGGTCTACGCCCTCACCACCGATGTGCGCCATCTCTTCGCCTGTGAGTGCGAAGACCTGGCGCTGGCCCTCTATGATGAACTGCTGGCCGACCAGGGCCCGGCGGTGGTGCAGCGTCTGTTGAATCGGGTGGGAGAGCGCATGGCCGAGCAATATCAACATCAGATGCGCGGCCTGGCCTTGCAGGAACGGGTGAGGACCTTCTCGGCGTTGCTGGATGATCGCGGCATCATGTCCGACACCAACGTGGAAGATGACGCCATCATCCTGCACGAATACAACTGC
>JALSPL010000152.1 GCA_026985975.1 Anaerolineae bacterium
CACCCCCACAGCCACCCCCACCCCGCCATCGCCCCTTATCCCGGTGGTGCATCCCAAAACCATCGCCATCGACGACGAAAGCAATACGCTCTACATCTCCAGCCTCACCACCAACAGCCTCTACATCGTCAATGGCGGTGACAACACCGTCAGCGCCCAGATCCCCGTGGGCGCCGCGCCCTATGGGGTGGATGTCAATCCCGTCACCCACAAAGCCTACGTAGCCAATACCGATGACAACACCCTTTCGGTCGTCGATCTAAGCGCCAACGCCGTTGCCGCCACCATCACCTTTGACCCTGACAGTAAACCGCTGCAGGTGGCGGTCAATCCCGACACCAACAAAGTTTATGTCACCCTGCACAACACGAACCAGATGGCGGTGATCGACGGCGGCGCCGACGCCGTGATCAAAACCATCCCCAACCTGCCCGGCGCCTTCGACGTCATCGTCAACCGGCCCGATAACCAGATCTATGTCAGCGCCCGTGACGCCCATTTTGTCAGCATCATCGACGGCGCCACCGATACTGAAGTCAAAAAACTCATGCCCGGCGGCGAGACTTACGCCCTGGCCTTCGATCCGACGCTCAAACAACTCTACACGCTCATCCAACCCGATGGCCCCCTTTACCTGCTCGACGCTCCCACCGGGGATATCTATCTGCCCCTGCCCGATCTCATCGGGCAACAGCAGCCCAACCCCAACGTCGTCATCATCTTCGAAGTCAAGCCCAACTATGATTTCGGACGACGCGGCTATCGCATAGCCGGCGAAGCCGGGCCCCAGGGCGGCGTGGGCGTGGCCGCCAACTCATCCACCGGGCACTTCTTCATCACCAACAGCGCCGATAACTCCCTCTCGGTGTTTGACGGCGCCTCCCTGGTCACGCTCGCCACCGTGCCCATGGATGGCGATCCCGGCGATGTGGCGGTGAATCCCATCACCAACCGGGCGTATGTCAGCAACCGTTCCGCCGACGTCGTACACATGATTGTCGACGGCTGGTAGTCCCCCGGCTGCAGATTCAACCTCTTCTCGGGGCGGGAGAACCCATTCTCTCGCCCCTTTCCTTGCATTCATAACTTCACCCGTGTCGCGCCGATAGCGATGGCATCATGACAGATGAGCTCGAACAACGCCTTAGCGACGCGCTCGGCCAGCGCCCGAATCGCATCAGCCCCCTTAGCGGCGGTAGCGTGGGCGAAGTCTATCGCGTGGATCTGCCGAATGGCGCGCGTTGCGTCGCCAAAATGGATGCCAGCGCCAGCGCCATTCTGGACAGGGAGGGATGGATGTTGCGCTATCTGGCCGATCACAGCGCCCTGCCTGTCCCGGAAGTCATCCACAGCGCCCCCCAGTTGCTGATCATGAGCTGGCTGCCCGGACGCAGCAGCTTCGACGCCAACAGCGAAGCCCACGCGGCCGAGCTGCTGGCCGATCTTCACGCCCTCAGCGCCCCGGCCTACGGCCTGGAAGCCGACACCCTCATCGGCGGTCTGCATCAGCCCAACCCCTGGCGCGAAAGCTGGATTGATTTCTTCCGGGAGCAACGGCTGCTGTTTATGGCCCACACCGCCTACGACGCCGGGCGTCTGCCCGCACGCACACTGGCCCGCATCGAAAAGCTGGCCGGGAAACTGGAGCGCTGGCTGGAGGAGCCGCCCGCGCCCGCCCTCATTCACGGTGACGTGTGGAGCGGCAACGTGCTGGCGCAAGACGGGCGCATCACCGGTTTTCTGGCCCCGGCCATCTACTACGCCGACCCGGAGATGGAGCTGGCCTTCATCACCCTCTTTCACACCTTCGGCGAGGCGTTCTTTCGCCGCTATGACGAGCTGCACGGCATTCGCCCCGGCTTTTGGCAAACCCGCCGCCATTTGTATAACCTCTATCCGCTGCTGGTGCATGTGCGTCTGTTTGGCGGCGGCTATATTCGCTCGGTGCAACACATTCTTACTCAATTCGGGGGCTGAGTCGCCCACGGAATCAAAACGCCGCTTATGGAAGCCTATAACGAAACCACCTACGGCGATCACATCGCCCACATCTATGACGACTGGTATGAGAGCTATGATCCGACAGCCATCGAAACGCTGGCGGAACTGGCGCGCGGCGGCCCGGCGCTGGAGCTGGGCATTGGCACCGGGCGCATCGCCCTGCCCCTGCAAGACAAAGGCGTAATGGTGCACGGCATCGAAGCCTCGGAGAAGATGATCGCCCGCCTGCAGGCCAAGCCCGGCGGCTACCGCATCCCCGTCACCCTGGGAGATTTCGGAGCCGTGCCCGTGAGGGGCGAATTCCCTCTCATCTACGTCGTCTTCAACACGCTTTTCGCCCTCCTCACCCAGGAGGAGCAGATTCAGTGCTTCCAGAATGTGGCCGGGCATCTCACTCCCGAGGGCGTCTTCGTCACCGAAACCTTCATGCCCGATATGAAACGCTTTCAGCGAGACCAAAACATCAATCTGGCGGCCATGGATGACGGCTATCTGCGCATCGACGTCACTCAGCACGATCCGGTGCAACAGCTTATATACAGCCAGCACGTGGCCTGGACCGAATCGGGCGCCCGCTTTTATCCGGTGCGTCTGCGCTACATCTGGCCCTCCGAACTGGATTTGATGGCGCGGCTGGCGGGCCTGCATCTGGCGCAGCGCTGGGGCGACTGGGACAAACGCCCCTTTACCAGCGATAGCGGCAAGCTCATCTCCGTCTTCAGCCGTGCCTGAGTCCGCCCGACACTTCACCGGCTCGGGGACCGACAGCCTCCCGCCCCGCGGCCTGGCCGGAACCTACGCCCTGTTTTTCCGGCTGACATCGTCACTGACGGTGACCGCGGGACGTCTGGGAGAGGCGCAGTTGCCCGCGGGCTGGCTGATCTACGTCGGCTCAGCCCTGGGCCCGGGCGGCTTGCACGCCCGACTGCGTCGCCATCTGGCCCCCGAAAAGCGCATCCACTGGCACATCGACGCACTCAGCGCCCGCCTGCGACCCCGCTTCTGGCTGGCCCTGGCCGATGGCCGCCGCCATGAATGTGAGTGGGCGCAGCGCCTGGCCGCGCATCCCGCCGCCAGCATCCCCATTCCCGGTTTCGGCAGCAGCGATTGTCAACGCGGCTGCCGGGCGCATCTCATCGCCTTTCCGGCTGAAATGACGGGCGCGGCTATCGTCGCCTGGCTCTATCCATAGTCGCAACGCCCATTTCTCGCAGCGCCCGCTCGACTTGCAGCGCATTCTCATACACCACGCCCTGCATCCCCACAGCGGCCGCAGCCAGGATGTTGCGCTCCTTGTCATCCACCAGCACGCAGGCCTCCGGCCTGAGATCAAGCCGACGGGCGGCGATGAGAAAGGCCTCGGGCTCGGGCTTGCGATAGCCCTCCAGGGCGCTGATCACCGCCTCGTCGAACAATCCCCGAAAAAGCGGTTCCATCACCACATCCCGGGCCAGAAGTGCGGTGGCGTTGGAGAGCAAGCCGATGTGATAACGAGGGCGCAGACGCCAGGCCAGATGCAGCGTCGCCATATCCAGCATCGCCCCATAAAAATTATCCCGATAGCCGCTGAAATCCGCGGGCAGCGCCGCCTCCAGCTCCTGGCCCGTCGCCGCCCAATAGGCGTCCAATGATAACTCGCCCTTGGAGACGGCCTCCCAGGCCGGGCCGCTGTAAAGCCGCAGGCGCAGCGTGTCGGGCTCCCATCCCAGCAATGCGTCGAAGGCGAGCAACCGACGATCGCTGGCTTCGGTGTGCATCAACACGCCGCCCATGTCGAAAATCACCGCCCGAATCATGCTTCCTGCAAATCCTTGATCAACACCGGGATGCGGCGGCCGATGGCCCGAAAGCCAAAACCCTTGTAGAGGCGCTGAGAGCTCACATTTTGCCACTGGGTGTTCAGGGTGACGTAAGTCGCGCCGCGTTCAGCGATAAAATCCAGCGCATCGGCCAGCAGATAGCGCCCGAAACCTTTGCCCTGCCAGGCCGGAGAGATAGCCAGCCGCACGATCTGGGCGTGCTCGCCATGCACCTGCACACAGACATAGCCCACCATCTGCCGGTTGTGCTCCAACACCGCCAGCCGATCAGCGGTCATCAGCCATTTCACCAACTCGCCGCTGCTAAACTGCCAGGGCCAGTCGAAAGCCTGGTGGTCGAGCACTGTCAGATCATTGATCTCGTGACGTCCCAGGGCGCGGAGGGTGACGTCAGGAATCGTGAAATCGGGCAGCAACGGGCGAGAAGGCGCAGTGCGCTCGAAATGGATGATGTAATCGTGGGGAACAAAGCCCTGACGCATCAAAGGCGCGGCCAGCCACACATCCACGGCCAGATGCATCAAGAAACGATCTCCCCGGGCCAGCAACGCGCGCTCCAGCGGGCGCAGGAGATGCGACAGGCCATCATCGATGCGCCAGCCATTGAGCAGCCCCAGCCCCCGCAGCATCACCAGCTTTTTCTGATAGCCGGACGCACACACGAATCCCCACAGCAACGGCCCCGTATCAGCCACCAGGCAGGCGCTGCGCTTGACCATCTGCATCAGATCTTCATATCCGAAGTGCATCACCACCCGGCGCGCATGCTGACGCATCTGCATGATGCGCTCGATATCAGCAGCCAGGGCCGGGCGAACGATGATCTGAATGTCGTGCATGGGAGCGTGGAGAGAACTAAAAAGAGATGGCGGGACGAGAGTTCTGTTTCATGGCGCCTGCTTCGTAAATAAGTCAAAAGGAAAAAGGCGCAAGGCAAAAAGTCCTCACGGCCACGTTGGCCGCAGCAGCGAGGGATGTAATGCGTAAAACGTGACGCATTACGCAATACGCATTACGCATTACGTTTTACTAGATCGGCTGCCGTAGTTCGACTGCGTCGTTATGAGCTATTTTAACATAGCCGCCCAAATCGCAAAGAAAATCCATCCACCTAACTTTTCCTGTTTTGCAGGGTTGAAATCCCCCTTTTTGGAGCCTGCGCCAAACGTCAATTGGCATATTTCTGAAAATGCGTTAGGATAATAGCGTCTTTCGCCCTGTCTATCAGCATGGAGGGGCAAAATGTCCAATATGACGCCAGCCAAATGAAGAGAAGCAGCGGCGCGCGTCGCCTTCGACCGCCATCGACAGCCGTGCTTTGCACAAAACAAACGCCATGAACAATGGCGCGCCGATAAGAATGAAAATCTGAACGCAGAGACTTCTGATGCCGCAGATTCTCGCAGATTTCTTCCGGTTTTATCTTCTTATCTGCGCAGATCAGACTTTTTTGCGTCATCTGCGTGCTATTTACGGAATAGCCCCCATCTTTTTCGCCAACCGCCAAATCCTTTTCATCAGCCAAGAGGCCCGCGTTGAAAGCATTTGATTATATCCGTCCCAAAAGTTTGGAGGAAGCCGTCGGCCATCTCACCCAGGGAAAACGCGTCAATATCCTGGGCGGAGGCGTCACGCTTTTCCTGCAGATACAAAACAACGAACTGACGCCGGACGTCATTCTCGACGTCAAGGCGCTGCCCGGCTTTCATGATATCCGCTATCACCATCATCATGGGCTAAAACTCGGCGCCGCCGTCAATCTGCAACATCTGGCCACGGGCCTGGAAATTCGCCGCCATTATCCTTTGCTCAACCAGACGGCCCAGGAACTGGCGTCGCCGCAGATTCGCAACCGCGCCACCATCGGCGGCACATTGGCCTGGGCTTCGCCCGTCTCAGAGCTGGTCGCGCCCATGCTCTGCTACGACGCGGTTTGTCACACCTGGTCTCCCCGGGGAACGCGGACAATCCCTGTCTCGGAACTTTATCTGGGAGATTTCAAAACAGCGCTGGAACCGGACGAACTCATCACCCATATCCACCTGCCTTCTTTTCCCGCCCGCACCTACGGCGTCTACCAACGTCAAACCATCCGTCACGACGGACGCAGGATGATCGCGGGGGCGGCCACATTGGCCATTCACAAGCACCATACGCTCACCAACTGGCGCATTGCCGTGCTGGGGGTGGATGACCGTCCCAAGCGCGTCCCCGAAGCGGAGGCGCTGCTGGAAGGCGCGCCCGCCGAGGCGGACATCGCCCGGGCGTTGGAAGCCGTCCAGGAAAACATCCACCCGCAGGACGTTGTCTATGCTCGCAGCGACTATCGCCGGGCTGTTCTCAACGCGCTCTTGCAGCGCAGCATTCACGATATTATCAGCAACCTCCAGGACTCATAACGCATGAAGCATGAAATCCAATTGATCGTCAACGGCGAAACCCGTTCGCTCACCGTTGAATCGCAACAGACATTGCTGGAAGCGCTGCGGGAAGATCTGGGACTTACCGGCGTCAAACACGGCTGTTCCACCGGCGAATGCGGCGCATGCAGCGTGCTGCTGAATGGCGAAGTCGTCAATTCCTGCATGGTGCTGGCCGTCGAGGCCGCGGACGCCGAGATTTTGACCGCCGAGGGGCTGGCCACCGATGAGGGATTGCATCCCCTGCAAAAGTCGTTCATCGATCATCACGGCGTCCAATGCGGCTATTGCGCCTCGGGCATGCTCATCTCCGCCAAAGCCCTGCTCAACCGCACCTCCCGCCCGCACGAGGAGGAAATACGCGAAGCGTTGGTGGGCAATCTCTGTCGATGCGGCGCATACGCCGACATCATCAAATCCATTCAGGTCGCCTCCCGGGCCCGACGTTAGAGGTGCAAATGATGATTTCCCGCAAACCGCATGTCATTGGCAAGCCCTTCCCCCTGATAGAAGCGCAAAAAAAACTGACGGGCGTCACCTGTTACGCCGGCGATGAGACCATCACGCCCGACATGCTCCACGCCCGCATCCTGTTCAGCCAGCGCCCCAGCGCCCGCTTCCGGCTCGATAATCTGGATGCAGCCCGCCATTTTCCGGGCGTGGCCGCCCTGCTCACCGGTCAGGATCTCGCCACCCGCATGGGGCAGACCATCCGCGATCGAGAATTGCTGGCGGTGGAGCGGGTGTATTTCGCGGGCCAGCCCCTGGCCGTCATCGCCGCCGAGACCCCCGAAATCGCCGATGAAGCGCTGGCTTTGATCCAGGTGACCTATGAAGACCTGCCGGCCGTGCTGGATATCGAACAGGCGCTGACGCCGGGCGGGCCTCAGGTTCACCCCGATTTCGATGATTATCCCGGCGCCGACGCCCTGAACGCCGATCCCCAACAAAATATCGCCCATTCACTGACATTCACCCGCGGCGACATCGAACAAGGATTTGCCGAGGCCGATGTGATTCTGGAACGCAGCTACACCGCGGCGCATCTGCAACACGCCCCCATGGAAACTCACGGCGGCGTCGCCCAGCGCCAGCCCGATGGCAGCCTGACCATGTGGATGCACCTGCAAGCGCCTTTTTTGCAGCGAAAAATCATCGCTCAGGCGTTGCACATGGACCCGGCCCAGATTCGGATCATCACCGGTTGCGTGGGCGGCAGCTTCGGCGGCAAGGTTTTCGTCAGCGTCGAGGGTGCGCTGGCGGCCATTGCTCTGCAGACCGAAGGCCGCCCCGTGCGTTTGCTGCTGACCCGCGAAGAAGAATTCGCAGGCACATTCACTGCGCCGGCCATGCGGGCCCATGTCAAGATGGGAGCCACCCGGGACGGGCGCATTACCGCCATCGAAGCGACTTATGATTGGGATGTCGGGGCCAGCGTCGACGCGGCGCTTTTTCATCTTCAGGCTGTGGCGCTGGCCGGAACCGGCCCTTACGCCATCCCCAACGCCACAATCCGCAGCCGAGCCATCTACACCAACCTGTTGCCCTCCGCTCCCCTGCGCGGCCTGGGCATCGCACAGGTGCATTGGGCCATCGAACAACACGTCGCCGAACTGGCGGAGATGTTGAATATGAACCCCATTACCATGCGCCAATGGAATCTGGTCAAGGGCGGCGACAGGCTTTTCCCCAACTTCACCATGCACGCCAACGGACTGCAAACCTGCGGTCTGCAAGTGATCGACGCCATCAACTGGCGCCCCGCCGCTCCCGCGCACAGCTATCATGCGCCGCCCGGGGCAGCCCCCAAAAAGCGCATTGGCCAGGGCATGGCCATCGGCTGGAGCCCCATCATCCTCTCGGATCAGTGTGGCAGCAGCGTCAGCATTCGCATCGACAAGGATAATCTCTGCGACATCATCGTGGACGGCGTGGACATCGGGCAGGGTCTATACGCCTTTGTCACCCAACTCGCCTCTTTCGAACTCAATATCCCTGTAGAATGGATTACCGTTGAGCCCACCGACACCGCCAATTATCCTCCCGATTGGGAGGCGACCTACCACAACTTGCTGTGGAGCACAGGGCATGCTTTATTGAAAGCCACCGCCAAGATGAAGCGCCAGATCCTCACCTATCTCGCCAAAGTGTGGAAAGAGCCCATCTCCAACATGGATATCGTCGATGGAGAAATCATCTCCTATGCCTCCCGTCGCCGTTTTCCCCTCCTCGATTTATTGGAGAACGGCGCGGGCGAGGAGACCAGTCCTCCGGTCTTCAGCGTCACCGCCACCTACCGCCCGCCCAACGCCGGCGGGTCTATCGACAGCCTTCTGCAATCTTTTGCCGCCACCGCTTACGCCGCCGAAGTGCAGGTGGATGAAAAAACCGGCGGCGTCACCATTCTGAAACTGGCTGCGGCTGCGGATGTGGGGCACGCCCTCAACCCCGAGAGCGTCAAGGCGCAAATCAAAGGGGGCATGATCCAGAGCGTCAGCTTCACTCTGCTGGAAGAAATGATCTTCGAGAACGGCGTTCCCCGTTCCAATAATTTCCGGGATTATCCCATCGCCACCACCGCAGACATGCCGCAACAGCTCCATCCCATCGTCGTGGAAGTGCCCCAGCAGAGCGGGCCGTATGGCGCCCGGGATCTCTCGCATCATGTGCAGGTGGGCGCGGCGCCCGCCATCGCCAACGCCATCTATCGAGCCGTGGGCGTGAGGATTCGCGATCTTCCCATCACGGCGCAACGCATCTATGACGCCATGCAGGCAAAACGGGCGGAAGAAGCATAGGGGCGGGGTTTTACAGCCACTGCACCAGATCAACCACGCTGTCCAGCACCAAATCGGCCTCGTCCAGATCCTCTTGCTGGCCAAAGCCCGTCAACACCCCCACCGCGGCGGCGTTGGCGGCCCGGGCCGCGCGCACGTCCGCCAGCGTATCCCCCACCATCACACACTGCGCCGCCGAGAGTTCCAAAACCGCCGCCGCCCTGAAAATCGGCTCGGGATGGGGTTTCAGACGCCGGACGTCGTCGCGGGTGACAACCACAGCGAATACATCCTCAAGATGATAGTGTTCCAGAAAGCGCATGGTGGAATGATGGTCGCGCGTGGTCACCAGGCCCAACCGATAACGAACGCCCAGCTCGCGTAACGCCCACTCGACGCCGGTTACAATCTCCAACTCGGCGCTTTTTCGATATCCCAGCAGCCTGCGGATGCGCTTTGCCATCCTGAAAGCGTCATCATCCAGGTCCACTGCATCCAGACGGGCCAGCCACCAGGCGACCAACGGCTCCAGCCGCATCACCCAGCGGCGCACATAGGGCCGGGCGTCGCCATCCGGAAAGAGCTTCTGCAACGCCCCCAGCCGCCGGGCCAGATCATCGATAATCTGATCATCGGTTTCCGCCAGCGTGCCATCCAGATCGAAAAGAACCGCGGCAACGGGCTGACCGCGCAGCATGCCCCGCCACTGGATGGCGGTAACGCCTTTTTCAGGCTCCTCAGGAAAAGGCTCCCGGTCTGTCAGACGGCGCAAAATATAACGCATGAGCACGCGCACCGAAGCCAGGGTCGGAGCAGCCAGCAAGACGCCCAGTAAGCCGAACTCCACCGCCCCCAAAATAGCGCCCACGAAGACAACGCCCGGATGCAAATTCACCCGCCTGCCCACCACGCGAGGATAAAGATAAACCTGCTCGAACTGAAAAATCAGGATATAAATCACCATTACAATCAGCGCAATCAGCCAGTTGTCCAGGGGAATCCAGCTAGAGCCGCCGAAGAAAGCCACGAATACCGCCAGCAAAGCGCCCAGAGTCGGGCCCAACGAGGGGATGAATTCCATGAAACCGGCGAAGATGGCGATCAGCAGCACATGTTTCAAACCCAACACCCACATGGTCACGCCCACCATCGCCCCCACGATGAAGGCCAGCACCAGCGTGCCCCGGAAGAAACTGCCCCAGATGAGTCCCAGCTCCCGCAATAAACGGGAGACGTCGCGGCGGTAGGGGCGGGGCAAATGCTCGAAAAACCAATTTTCCAGTTTATAACCGTCTTTTATCAACCAGAAGGTGACGACAATGATAAAGGCCACCCAAAACAAACTGGATAACATCCCCAACAACGAAAGCGCCGCCTGCGAAACGTAGGTCGTGAGGAATTGTTGCAGCCCCTCAGACGATTGCAGCAACAAATTATGTACGTCGACATCGACGGGCCCCCATTTCAGCGAGATATTCCCGATGTTGTTGATGAATTCATTAAAAGATTGAAAATCGAACTGAACGTTGGATGTCAGAGAAACCAGGCTGGGGGTGATCAGCACCGGCGCCAAAATGATGAGGGCCAGCAAGACCAGGAACACCAGCAGAATGGCGACGCCCCGCGGCAATCCCGTATGACGGACAATCCAGTTGGTGGGCGGCGTCAGCAAAAAAGCCAGCAACGCCGAAACAATCAGCGAGGGGATGGCTACGCTGAAGCGCACCAATGCCCACCCGCCAATGATCAGCAGGATCGCCCACACGGCGAGTTTGGTGGTGTTCGACCAGGAAGACTCTTCCATTAGATCCCTATTTCAGGGTTCAGGGCATGAAGCTAAAATCATGCAGGGGCCAATAACGCATCCAGGCGTGTCCAACGATGTGATCGATGGGAACAGGCCCGAAAGAGCGCGAGTCATTGGAATTATTGCGGTTGTCGCCCATGACAAAGATGTAACCTTCCGGTATCTTCGTGGTTGGATAATCCCCGCGCGGTGCGCCGTTGACATAGGGCTCATCCAGCGCTTTGCCGTTGATAAAGACAACGCCGTTTTTAACCTCCAGCGTCTCGCCCGGCAAACCGATGACGCGCTTGATCAGCAATTCGTCAAAGCCGTCGACGCGTATCACCACAATATCCCCCCGATGGGGCTGGGTAAACCGATAGCTGAGCTTTTCGATAATCAGGCGTTGATGTCCGTAGAGGGTGGGCTCCATGCTATACCCTTCCACCCGCGTGGCTTGAGCCAAAAAAAGATGGATGACGATGGCGATGACCAGGGCCGGAATCACGGTGCTCAACATCTCGCGAGCGATGGAGCCCGCCACGGACTCGCTGCGAACAGCGCCGGCCGATGTAGCGATTCGCGGCAGCCGCGGGTATTCCAGATCAGGCGAATAGCGTTGGGGTTGTTCAGATGGGGGGATAATGCGGGCGTCCGGCGGCAAAGTCCGCTGACGATGATTATAAATGCTCATACGAAAAATGATAACAGTTTTTCGCCAAGTTCGCCAAGTTTGAAGAAGGCGTGGGTGCGTTTCAATTCATCATCTGAACAGATGCCATGAGCGGCTGCACGCCGATAAGAATGAAAAACGTCTGTGTCATTCTGAGTGACCAACGGGAGCGAAGAATCTCGCGTTTGCAGACAGGGAGATTCCTCAGTCGCTGCGCTCCTTCGGAATGACGTGAACATAACTTTATTTACGGAACAGATGCCATGAGCGGCTGCACGCCAATAAGGATGGAAATGACCGGGGACGGCGGACGGGAACACACGCCTTTTCGGTCTCCCGTCTCCGGTCTTCCGTCTATTTACGAAGCAGGTATCATGAGCGTTTGCACGCCAATAAGAATGAAAATCTGGAACGCAGATACCGCTGATACTCGCAGATTAGCGCAGATTATTCTGATTTTATCTTTTTGATCTGCGCAGATCAGACTTTTCTGCGTCATCTGCGTTCTATTTACGAAACAGAGAACCACATTCGCCCGTTATGGTTACCCAGCCCTCTCTTTCAAATTTTTTACGGTAAAGAAATTCGTGTACAATCAGAAGGATATTGCGTCAAAACATTCCCGCTTCCCCCACAATAGCGTTCTGACATACCGGGACGCCCGGCGGGCTCCCATGGGCGCACCAACAGACGCCATCTTTCCCCCACTCCTCCATCGAGTTTACTGTCATGGCAAATACGTTGAAAACAGAGGTCAGGATCGTCCATCTGCAACAGGGACGCAGAAGTTCTCATGCGCCAACGGCCCGGGTTATCGAACCGGCTTCGGGGATTGCCCCGGCCCAGGGCAAAGGCAATCTTTACATTCTTCTCGAACTCGCGGGCGAGGATCTGTCCCGCACAGGGTCGTTGTATCGGCAGCTTCTGAATATCATTCAAGACGCTTATTTCAACGCCTCGGGCGATGTCATCGCCGCCCTGACCGAGGCGTTGCAGGCGGCCCACATGCTGCTCCAGAATTACAACCGGGATGCGGGCACGGACTTTATCGCCGGAGCAACCTGCCTGGCGGTCACCAGCCGCGAGATCATCTCGGCGCAGGCGGGCCCGACCATTCTGGCCGTCAGCAGCGATAAAGGCCTGCAATGGTTCTCGCCGCTCAATGACGACGATTATGTGGCTTTGGGCGAGGACGATGCGCCCACGGTGGAGATTGGGCGCGTGGCCGGGCATCCTGGCGTGGTGATCGTGGCCATGCACAGCGCCTGGGCCAACTATCTGGAAGTGCCGCTGATGATGGAGGCCACCGCCGTGGCCCGGGCCCGGGCGGTGGCGGATCAGATGGCGGGCATCGGCATCGACGCCACCGAAGACCTGACCGCACTGGTGGTGACGCTGACCGAAGCGGGTGCGGCAGGCAAAGGCGTGAGCATCTCGCCCGAGGCCCTGCCCGAAGAAGCGGAGCCCGCCACGCCCAGCGCCGACATTCCGCTGGCGCCCGCCGAATGGGAGAGCGGACCTGAGGAGCCCGCCTGGGAAGATATCTACGAAACGCCCGTGGCGGAATCGCAGAAAAAGAAAACCGGCAAGGGCTTTGGGCTGGGCGCACTGACGGCGTTGGGCAAACGCGCTCCCAAACCGAGCATCTCGAAAAAACCTGCGCAGCCCGCGGCCCAAAAGGCCAAAGTCAAAAAGCCTCGGCGGCTGCCTTACATCCTGGGCGTCATCCTCATCCTGATCCTGGGCGTCGCCGCCGTCACCGCCGGCATGTGGTATTATCAGGGACAACAGCGGGTGAAGATGTTCGAAAAATTCATCAACGGCTCGCAGGTGCAACTGGAGGCGGCTCAGAAGACGCAGGATATCGAACAGGCCCGCCGGCTCATTCAATTCTCACAGGAGCAACTGAATCAGGCGGCGCAATTCTTCCCCGATCACCCCAAAGTGCGCAAACTGCGGGGCGATATTCTCTCCCTGCAGGCGCAGATCAACAAGGTGGTGGGACTGATGGCCGGTTTCGATCTGCCCCTCATCTCCTTCAGCGATCCCGCATCCAACCCCAGCGGCGTTTTCGTCAACGGCCTCAGCGTTTATGTGCTGGATACCGGTCGCGGCGTGTTCGAGCGCTATCAACTGGATGACGCCACCAGCGACAGGCTGGCGGCCAATGCCGAAAATCCCCGCCAATTGCTGAAAACGGGCGATGTGGTGGAAGGGCGCACAGTAGGCCAACTGGCGCATGCGATTTGGGCGCCCACCGCGGGCAACCGCACCGCCACCGGCCCGCTGATCCTGGATCACAGCACGCAGTTGTTCGGGATCAACGAGGGGCTCGGGCCTGTGAATGTGGCCCTGGCCGAAAATAGCGCCCTGCAATTCGTCAGCGGCATGTATTTTTACAGCGGCAATCTTTATCTGCAGGATTCGGTGGGGAATCAACTGTGGCGCTATCGCCCCAGCGGGGCCAACTACGTCAATCCGCCCGAGCCCTACTTCCCGCCCGAAACCAGCGTCGATCTGAAATCGGTCATCGATATCGGCATCGATGGCGATGTGTGGCTGCTTTATCCCAACGGCAGTATGCTCAAATTCCGATCGGGCATTCAGGAGCCCTTCGCCCTGGACCAGGTGGACCCGCCCCTGACTCAGGCGGTGGCGCTGTGGGTCAATCAGGCGGACATGCCGGCCGGGCGCATCCTCATCGCCGACGCCGCCACCAACCGCGTGCTGGTTTTCGACAAAGAGGGCAAGCTGCTGGCCCAGCTCACTCCGCTGGAACATCCCAACGCCTTGAAAGACCTGAAAGATATCTATGTGGACGAGATGACCAACACCCTCTATCTGCTAACCAAAACCGCGCTCTATCAATCGCCCCTGCCCACTATCAGGCTCGATGAAGCGGAGCAGGGAGCGCAGGGAACGCCATAATGGAAGCGGGCCTGAAGCGCTTTCTCCTCTATCTGCAAACCGAACGGGGCGCTTCTCCCTACACCCTGCGCAATTACGGCGCCGAGATCAACGAATTCATCACCTTCGCCGCGGAGCGGGGCGTTCATCGCTGGCCGGAGGTGGATGTGGCGCTGATTCGGGCGTGGATGGCGGCGCTGCACCGGGCCGACTATCATCCCGCGTCCATCGCCCGCCGCCTATATGAGCTCCGCTCATGCTTTCGGTATCTGGTGCGGGAAAAGATAACACCCGCCAATCCGGCGGCGCTGGTGAGTCCGCCCAAACAGCCCCGCCACCTGCCCGATTATCTCACCACCGCCCAGGTGATCGAGCTGCTGAGCGCGCCCGACCCCTCGACGCCGCTGGGCATGCGG
>JALSPL010000153.1 GCA_026985975.1 Anaerolineae bacterium
TCTTCCATCATGCCTGCGGTGCGGCTGTCTCGATAATGGTAAGGATTGCCGATGAGCGTATCCTGTGCGTCCAACAGCCCAAAATCCACGCCCCAGGCGTCAAGGCCCAGGCTGACCGGATGATGGGAAGCCGCCGCCCGCAGCCCATGCAAAATCTCAGTCCACAGGCCCAGAATGTTCCAATGCAGGCCCGAGGGCAGCGGCGCCGGGCCGTTGGCGAAACGATGCAGCTCGGTGATCTCCAGCCGATCATCATCAAGGACGCCCAGCAACGCCCTTCCGCTTGATGCGCCCAGGTCAAAGGCCAGATAGTTCATTATGAGAAGCTTCCTCGGAAAAAGGCGTCAAAGCGTTCAAACGATGATCACGTCAACGCCGCGCTCCCGCACCTTTTCGATCATATCGGCGGGGGCGGCTGCATCTGTGATGATGGCGTTCACTTGATCCAATCGGGCGAAGGTGGAAGCGGCGATGCGCCCCCATTTGCTGGCGTCGACGACGCCGACCACCTGGCGACAGAGCGAGACCATCTCGCGCTTGGTTTGCACTTCGCCGATATTCACGTCGGTCAGCCCCTCCTCGATGGTCAGGCCGCGGGCGCCGAAAAAGCCGATGCGAATGTGAATCTCCTGGATGATGCCGCAATCCAGCGGCCCGATCAGCGACAATCCCTCGCGACGCACGCTGCCCCCCACCAAAATGGTATGGATGTCGGGATAGGCCAACAACGACATGGCGATCTTCAGGCCATTGGTGACGACTGTCACTTCACTCATGTTTTTGAGATGCGGCACAATGGCCTGAGCGGTGGTGCTGGCGTCCAGAGCGATGGTGTCGCCATCCTGAACCATGCTCGCGGCCATTTTGCCGATCTCCGATTTCTGGGCGGCGTTGAGCTGCATCCGCACTTCATACGATAGATCGGGCAAGACGAAAGCGATGATCGCGCCTCCTCGCACTCGCTGGATCAATCCCTGATTACTCAGCGCCTGCAAATCTGCGCGAATGGTTACCTCCGACACGCCGAAACGCTGGCTCAATTCCAAAACCGAAAGTTGTCCCGATTCTTCAAGCGCTTCGATGATGGCCTGTCGGCGTGAAGTCAAACTGTGGTCCTTTCCCACGACAAAGATCCTGTACGAATGATGAATTTGCTATGAGTGCGTCCTATTTCAGTTGGAGGTTAACGTCTGCCGCCTCCGCCTGGGGCTGATAGGCCCAGGCTCAGGTGCGACGCACTTCCGAAGTGCATCGCACCTCGCTAAAGCGCCTTACTCAAATGCGTCGTATCGCCACTACTGAACACTGTAACTGCTTACTGCTTACTGCTTACTGCTTACTGGATACTGCACTTATAATGTCGGACAAAGACGCAAGAACGCCTCCAACTCGTTTAGGACGCACCCATTTGCTATCTGGTCGCCTGCTGGCGCGGCAGGCGACGCATACGACGGGCAGCGGCCCCGGCGGGCCAGTCACTGCACAAAACATCCTACCAAAGAATCTCTTTTGTTGTCAAGTTGTTTCGAAAGAAATCAAAGGCAAATCAAAAACGAAAAAGAAAGTTGTCGGCAGGGATGCGAAGCATCGCAGCCAGGATATTGCCGCCCTGCCCGAGCGTAGAATGCTACACGATTCTTTCCTGTCGGGAATGCGTGGGAATGGCGGCCGGGATCACGCCCTTGCGATAGGGACGCGGCAACAGGCCCGCCTCCTCGATGATCTCCGCCACCAGCTCCTCCTGACGGTAGGCCATTACATGCACGCCCGCCACGCCCTCGATCTCCTTCACCTGCTGAATGATCTCGATGGCGATCTTTTTGCCCTCGGCCTTCTGCCGCTTCTTGGGCGTCTTCTTCAACCGATCCACGATAGCGTCGGGGATGACCACGCCCGGCACTTTGTTGCGCATGAACTCCGCGGTCCGGGCCGAACGCAGCGGCCCCACGCCCACCAGGATGAAGACCTTCTCATGCAAACCCAGGTCGCGCACCCGTTGCATGTAGGCCGAGAAGCGCGGCGTATCAAAGCAGTATTGGGTCTGGATGAATTCAGCGCCCGCAGCGATCTTCTTGGCCAGACGCAAGGGGCGCCACTCATAGGGCGGTGCGAAGGGGTTGGCGGCCGCCCCCAGGAACAGTCTCGGCGGCGTGGTGATTTTGCGTCCGCTGAGGAACACGCCCTCATCCCGCATGATGCGGGCCATGCGCAGCAGTTGGATGGAATCCATGTCGAATACCCGTTTGGCCTGAGGCTGATCGCCATTGGCGACATCATCTCCGGTGATGAACAGCACATTGCGCACGCCCATGGCGGCAGCGCCCAGCAAATCGCCCTGGATGGCGATGCGGTTGCGATCCCGGGCCGCCACCTGATACACCGGCTCGTAGCCGGCGCGGGTGAGCAAGGCGCAGATGGCCACGCTGGACATGTGCACATTGGCGCCCGAAGCATCCACCGCATTGATGCCGTCACACACCTGCGAGAGCACGATGGCGGCCCGATAGACATCGTCCGGGTTGGCGCTGTCGGGCGGATTCAGCTCCGCTGTCACGGCGAAACGCCCGTTGCGCAACACCCGCTCCAGTCTGCTTTCCGTTCGATATTTTATCTGGGAGCTCACGATTTTCCTTCCTCAACCGTTGCATAAAAGTAAGGCTTGAGCGCCAGTGCGTCATCATGATTCGTCACCCATCCCCGCGGATGCTCCTGATCTCGCCCCGTCATCATGTTGAGCCACGAAGATGAATTTGCCAACCGCCAGTTGTGGGGAGGCGTGATCATCAGGAGCTCGTAACCGTATGTCGGCATCCGCCGGGCGCCTTCCCACGCCTGCACCCACACACATTTCATCTCCGGCAGCACCTCGCAATGGCCGTTGCTGCGCACGCCGCCGCAGGGGCCATTGCGCAGATTTTTGGGACAAGTCATGGGGCACGCCATGCCTGTGCTGTGCAACACACATTGTCCGCACATTTGGCAATGGAACATCGGGCCTTTGGTGATCCTCTCGAACCACACGAAGAAACGCTCGGTGACGCCGCCAGGCTTGAGCCAGCGCCTGAACAGGGAAACAAACCACACAGTAAAGTCATAAACGACTTCCAAAAAGTGTGGATAACGGTGAACAATATCGTGAATCATCGGAGTCTCGTAAAATGAGAAACGCCAGGGGAGATGACGGCTCAGCCAGTGCGGCGAGGGCGGCGACGGGAGCGACGGCGGGAGCCGCCTTCGGCCTCAGTCGGTTTCGGACGATTGGCCATGATCCAGGCTGCGCAGTTGTCATCGCGCCCCATCAGCGCATCCGCCGCCTTGATAGACATCATGATCTCGGGCTCCAGAGGATTGGTGATGGCGCTGGTCATGCCCGCGGCGATGGCCATAGCTACAAAAGCGGCGTTCAGAGCCTTGCGATTGGGCAGTCCAAAAGAGATGTTGGACGCGCCGCAGGTGACGTTGCAGCCTAATTCATCATTGACCATGCGCACGATCTCAAACAACGTCTTGGCCGATCCCGGCACCGCGCCCGCGGGCATGGCCAGGGGATCGATAAGAATGTCCTCGGGCGGAATGCCGTAGCGCTCCGCTCGCTTCACGATCTTTTTGGCCACTGCGAAACGCTCTTTGGCGTCGTAGGAAATGCCGTTCTCATCATGCGTGATGGCGATGACCACTGCGCCCCGCTCCGCCACCAGGGGCAGGATTGCTTCCATGTGCGATTCCTCGCCCGTCACCGAGTTGACAATCGGCTTGCCCCAGGCGGCTTTCAATCCCGCCTGCAACGCCGGGATCACCGAGGAGTCGATGCAGATGGGCGCATCCACCACCGCCTGCACCTGTTTGATGGCCTCGACCATGATCTCCGGCTCCACCTCGTTGGCGTTGGCCACGCCCATGCCCGCATTCACGTCCAGGATGTGCGCGCCCGCAGCAACCTGAGCAATGGCGTCATTGACGACGCGGGAAAAATCTCCGGCCAGCATCTCCGCGGCCAGCTTCTTGCGTCCGGTGGGATTGATGCGTTCGCCGATGATGACGAAGGGACGGTCTGGCCCAATGATCACGGTCTTCGCGGGGGATTTGACGATTGTTTCTGCCATGGTGATTTCTCGCTATAAATGAATTGATTGGGAGTGGAAATTGGTTAATTTGATGAGAATTTGGATCAACTGAAAAAAGATTGATCTCACGCAAAGTCACAAAGCCGCAAAGAAAAATACCAGGATTTCGCCAAGAAAAATCGGCTGAAACCCCATCATCTTTGCTGTTTTCTCTGTCGCCGCTGTTGATTCCGGCCTTTTTTCAGGAGGGCCATGCTTTCTTTTTCTGTTTCTGTTGGGGGTGCGTCTCCGATCAGTTGCGCTGGCGGGCGGAGCGGCGAGAGCGGCGTTCGCTGCGATTGCGGCGGCGGGCCGCGGAGCGGACAGGCTCTGGCAGCCAGCGGGCGATGTGTGGGAATTCATCAACCTGATGGGGTATGTGGATCGCGCTCACAAATGCTTCCTGAAAAGCGCTATTGGCGGCCGTTTCCACATAATGGGATGATCGCGCAACCCATTGGGCCTCATCCCGGCGCTCAGTGTTCAGCAAGGCGATGCGGGCGCCGTCGCCTGCGGCATTGCCCACAGCGATCACTTTATCCAGGGGGGCGTCGGGGATCAGCCCCAACACCATGGCGTGGAAGGGATCGATGTAACTGCCAAATGCGCCGGCCAGCACGATGCGATCCACCTTTTCCACGCCCGCTTCGCGCATCAGCAGTTTGCCGCCTGCATACAGAGCGGCCTTGGCCAATTGAATCGCCCGCACATCATCCTGAGTGACGGCGATGGCGTGGCCGGTGGTCGTTTCATCCATCGCAGCCAGCACAAACTCGCCTTTTTTGCCCCGCCAACGCAATCGCGGATGCGTCAGCTCGGGGTTGAAGCGGCCATCGGGCAGAATGACGCCCGCCAGATACATCTCGGCCACCGCCTCGATGACGCCCGAGCCGCAGATGCCGGTGGGGAATAGCGCCGGCGGCTGCTCGGGCGTCCACGCATCGCTCCACCGCTCCTCGCCGATGATCTTGTAGCGCACCGCCTTCGTCTCCCGGTCGATGCGCACCCGTTCGATGGCCCCGGGCGCCGCCCGCATCCCCTGGCTGATCTGTGCGCCCTCGAATGCCGGCCCGGTGGGCGATGAAGCGCTGTACAGCCGTTTGCCGTTCCACAATGCGATTTCGGCGTTGGTGCCCACGTCGACGATGAGCATGACGTCGTCCTGACGATAAGGCTCTTCGGCCAGCAGCACCGCCACATTGTCGGCGCCCACATGCCCGGCCACTGCTGGCAGAATGTGGACATTGGCCGCAGGATGCAAGCGCAGCTTCAGTTCAGACGCGGCCAGGTCCATCTCATCCCGATTGGCCATGATGAAGGGAACCATGCCCAGATTCTCGGGGTTGATGTTGAGGAAAAGCGAGATCATGGTAGTGTTGCCCACCACCACCGCTTCATGGATATCCGCGCTTTTGACGCCCGCCTCTGCGGCCACGCTTGCGGCCAGCCGATTGAACGCCCCCAAAATCGCCCGGTGCAGTTTTTTCAAGCCGTCATCGTTATCAATGGCGTAACTGATGCGGCTCATCAGATCCTCGCCATAAGTCACCTGGGGATTCATCACCGCCCGGGTGGCCAACAGCTCGCCCGTCTGCAAATCGCTGAGATGCGCCGCCACCGTGGTGCTGCCGATATCCACCGCCAGGCCGTAAATGCCTTCCTGATAGCCCGGGCGCACTTCTATCACCCGGCTTTCCCGCCACAGAACCACCGTCACCTTCCATTTGCCCTGCCGCATCGTCTGCGAAAGCGTGCGCAGCGCCGGATAGGCGATATTCAGATTATCCAATCCCCATTGCGCCCGCAGGCCGTCCTGCAGGCGCTCCCAGTCGCCGCGGCGATCGTCCAGCGAGGGGGGGCTCAGTTCCACATACACCTGACGCACCGCTGGCATCACCGCCACTGGCCGCAGCGTGGCGTCTTTGCGGATGGTCTGCTGGTGGATGCGGGCGTGCTCGGGCACGAAGACCACCGCATCGCCGAGCAACCGGGCGTTGCAGGCCAGTCGCAGCGGAGCCGTAGAAGAAAGGGACTGTACCGGCAACCACGCCCGCTCCTCATCGGTCGGGGGCGAGACATGCTCCGGACCCGATTCGACGCCCAGCTTGGGGAATTTGCCCGCCTCGATGCGCACCTGACATTTGCCGCAGGCCACATGGCCGCCGCAAATGCTCTCGATGGGTTCGCCCAACTGCCGGGCCGCCTCCAGGATGGTGGTTTGCTGCGGAAACTTCCCCCGTCGCCCGGAAGGAAGAAAGATGATGGTGGAAGCCCCGCGAGATGTGCGGGAATGAGAAGAAGACATGACGTTATTGCCCGAAGACAACCCTGGCGGCGATATTCATGATCAGGCCGACGACAAACAACATGCCCGCGGCGCGGTTGAAATACATGCTCCAGCCCACATACCACAATGGCCAGATGGGCCAGTTTTCGGGTTTCTCTTTGGGCTTGGGCAGCGAAAGCGCCAGCCACACCGAGCGCAGCCGCCAGCCCGCCAGCACCGTCACCAAGATCCAAAAACCCACAACGCCCTGAAAAGCCAGCACAAAAATCAGCAGATAAAAGAGGATGAAGGTGGCCTTGAGCAGAATGATAGAATGCCGCGGGCCCAAAAGAACGGGCAAGGAATGGATGCCGGCGCGGGCGTCATCGGGCGATTTGTCGATATGCTTGCCGATGAGCACCGAGGCCACGATGAGCCCATAAGGCAACGAGGCCCACCACGCCTGGGGCGTCAATTGGCCGGTAATGGCGTAGTAGGTTCCCACGATCATCAGCGGCCCCCACACCACCAGCGCCGTCATCTCGCCCAACGCGAAGCGTTTGAGAATGCCGGTGTAGCCCATGCTGAGCAAAAAGCCCGACACCGCAAAGGCGATGACCAGCGGGCCCTGCACCGAGGCCAGGTAGAGCATGATGCCCAGGTCCAGCAGGGTAAGAAGACCAGCTCCGATGAGCAGCCGATTGGGCGTGGTGAGCCCGCCCAGCAGGGGATGGGTGGCGTATTGGCCGCGGGGATAATCCTCGGTGTCCACCCCGCGCCGGGTGTCCACCCAATCGTTGATGAGATTATTGGTGGCGTGCGCAGCCAGCAAGCCGATGATAGCCAGCAAGGCAAATCCAAACTCCCGCCATCCAAACCGCCCGCCCAGCTCTGCGGCCAGCAGCGCCCCGATGACCCCGGAGGTCAGGGTCATGGAAAAAACGCAGGCGCGGGCGATGACCAGCCAGCGGGTGATAAAATCGGCGTGATGAATATCAGGGGCGTTGCACTGCTGCAGGGCCACGCGCCAGCGGGCGAAAATGGAAAGGGGTTGGGATGAAGCTGCGATGTTTTCTTCGGGCGAGATGGATTCGGACATGAGGATGGCAATGAGAGAGGAACGAAGAGATGGCGTAGTAACAGCGATAGACTTGCAAGCGCTGAGACGTTACAGCGTTTTGGGCATGAGCACGGTGCGAATGGGGAAGGGAATTGCGATGTTTTCCCGTTCAAAAGCCTGCTTGATGGCTTTTACGCCGATATCCTGAGCAGCAAAATAATTGCTTTCGTCAGTATCGAACCAGTAGCGAATAGTAAAATCGATGGAGCTATCGCTGAAATGATGGAAGAAGAGCACGGGGGCGGGATCATTCAACAGGCCCGGCACCGCCCGAATCGCCTGCAACGCGGTCTCGGTGACCTTCTGCAAATCGCTGTCATAATCCACGCCGATGGTCAGGCTCACGCGGCGGCGGCTGGTCCTGGTGTAATTGATGATGGTGTTGGTGAAAACATCCGCGTTGGGGATAAGCACGCGCAGGCCATCGGGCGAAAGCATCTCCGTAGCGCGCATCTGCACATCGAGGACCTCCCCCTCATGCCCCGCCACCGAAATGTAATCTCCCAGGCTAAAAGGCTCCTGAATCATCAGCAAAGCGCCCGAGGTGAAATTCTTGCTGATGTCCTGCAACGCAAAACCGATAATCAGGCCAGTGACGCCCAGCCCGGCGATAAAAGCTGAGACATTGAATCCCACAACCTGCAACGCCCAGATGCCGCCAAAAATCATCACCGTCCAGCGCGTGAGCCGGGACAATAAAATAACCAGATCCCGGCGAACCTCTCGCTGCTCCAGGGCCTTGCGTACGAGTTTCGCCAGCCACGTCGCCAGAAAAACTGAAACCAGGAAGACAACAATAGAAGCGATGACCGAGGGAATAACGTTCAGAATGGCATTGAGCAATTGTTGGAACAGTTCATTCCATGTCATCAAACATATCTCCAAAAATGAGCGTGGGGTAAATACTATTCTCCTATGAAATCATCGAATATGCAAAAACCAGCCAGGCGCACTGGCCGAGTTGAGTCAACCAGAAAACAAGAACGCGTCCTCATTTTGAAACGCCCCCCTCCTGAGCCCCGTGCGCAGAAGCCAGTGAGCGCGTTCTGTGCTACAATGCTTTGCAGTGAGCAGTGACCTCCCTTCAGGTTCAATCTGCCCGGGCCATTTCCCTCATACACCCACAACACAAGATTAAGGAGGCAAAATGTCACCGTGGATCGCCTTGCTCCTCGGAATCATCATCGGCTGGATTTTCGGCATCATTATTGCGCGCCAGAACTATGAAACATGCCGGAAACAGATCGAAAGGATGAAAGAAGAGCTTGGGGTGCAGGAAACGGAAATCAAGACGGCGCAAGATGCTATCGATCATCTCAGAAAAGACCTCAAGGAGAAAGACGAGGAATTGAGCGCCGCCCACGCCAACAGATAAACAGTCTCACACCATCACACACCATTACATAACCGAAGTATTATTCCGCAGGGAAATGGCAATCGGAAAATCGCCGATGAAAGGCAACATCATCGGCGATTTTTCATGCTTGTAGTGTTCCGCTTTGGTTCTGGCCCGGCCATGTTGGACGCAGTTCCATTTTGTAACGCGCCCAAGGCGAAAAAACGTGCGGTGATTATCCGTATCTTACAAAAGCAGCGTCGGTCGTAGACTTTCGAGGTCTGCGAGACCTCGAAAGTCTGATAGAGCGGTGGCAAGCGGGCCTTGTTATCGACTTATGGGTAATCACCGCGAAAAGCGTTGGTTGACACAATCAAGAGTTAGGTGTAAGATGAGAACAATAATCATTGGCTACGCGAACACCCACTCTCATCACCATTTCCGGATAGCGCCATGACGCCAGAAGATCTTTTCAGCCAGGCCAATCAATCCATCGATCCCGGCAAACCCCCTGAGCCTGTCAGCAACTTGCCACAAAAGATTACCGATGCTAGCAAGCTCACAGCCGCTTACGCCCCCTATCGCACCTACATGGAGCAACAGGGGAAATCTTTGAACACTATCAAGGCGTTCTTGGGAGATATCAGGCTGCTGCGGAAGTATTTCGCCGAAAAGGACGAAAACCCGACCCTGGGCGATATCACCACCGAAGAGCTCAATGCGTTTTTGCACTGGCTATGTTATGAGCGCAAGAATGAAAAAACAGGAAAACTGATCGGCTGCAAGCCCAAAAGCTACGCCCGGCGGGTCACTTCCATCAAATCTTTTTTTGGATGGCTATTCGAAACCGGCGTCATTACGGCCAATCCGGCGGCGGCGGTGGTGCAGCGCAGCGCCCGCGCCCCGTTGCCCACCATCCTCAACCCCACCGAGGTGGACCGCCTGCAAAACACCGCTCGCGATATGCTGTGGTCCACCCGCAAACCCGACGCCCGGCCTTATCTGCTGGTGACGATGCTTTTGCAGACGGCTATGAAGAAAAACGAGGTCATGAACCTCGCCCTTTCCGATATCGATCTCTCGAATCCGCGCGAGCCGGTCATAATGGTGCGCTACGACGATCCGCGCTACGCGCACAAAGAACGCAAACTCTTCCTGAGACCCGACTTCACGCCCGTTTACAAGCAGTATCTACGCAAATACCAACCCAAAGAGCGTCTCTTCGAATGTAGTCCCCGCAATCTGGAATATGTGCTATCGGATCTGGCGGAGGCGGCGGGGCTGGGGCGCGGCCGGGTTTCCTTCGAAATCCTGCGCTGGACATCGGCGGTGCGGGCTTATCGCTTTGGCATGCCGCCCGAGGCCCTGCGCCTGAAGCTGGGCCTGAGTCCCATCAGTTGGCGGGAGACCTTCGACAAGATCAAGAAACTGGCGGCGCCGGGGATGTAGCAGCTATGGGGATGTGCGCAATTTCCGTGGCTGGCTGACGCCCCCCCGCCACACTGAAAACCGCCCACTGATTGCAGACCAACTATGGATCGACTGAAAAAAGATTGATCTCACGCAAAGACACAAAGACGCAAAGAAAAATACCAGGGTTTCGCCAAGAAAGACTGGCTGAAACCCCATCATTTTTGCTATTTCGGCTACCGTCGCTGCTGATTCCGATCTTTTTTCAGTGGAGCCAACTATTGCCCGCCCTGGGCGGGAAGGAAAAGCAGGTGGGAGGCCTGATAGACTTCGTGGATGGCGAGATAGTCGCCGCCCCATCCGCCTGCGACGTGCATGTTGGGGCCAATCATGGCGGCGACCGCGTGGTGCCAGGGACCGCGACGGGGTGCGTCGATGGTGGACCAACTCTGGTTGGTGAGATCAAAGCGCTCGTGAGGATAGGAATCCTCTCCCTCGCCGCCGCCCACCACATAAAGCGATCCGGCGTCGGCGGCCACCGCCAGACCGCTGCGGGGTTCGGGCAGCGAGGGGACTTCTTCCCAGGCGTCGCCGTCGGGCGCGTAGCGCCACATCTCGGCCCGCTGGGCGGAGCCGTCATTGCCGCCCAGCAGATAGATCTCATCCTGAAGCGCAACTACTGCGGCAAAGGCCCGGGGCTGGGGCAGACGTCGCCCTTCCTCCCAATGCCCGGCCGCGGGATCGAAAATAAACAGCGAATCGGTGACCCGCGTGCCGTCCCAGCCGCCGAAGGCGTACAATCGGCCCCGCCAGGCCGTCATTGCCAGACCGCACCGAGGCTCGGGCAGGGCCGGGGCCACCTGCCACGCGCCCGTGGCGAGATCGAAGACATCCAGCCGGGCCAGCGCCGTCGCGCCCGCACAGCCGCCGGCCACATAAAGCTGCCCGTCCAATCCGGCGGCGGCGGCGCCGCGGGCGGTGACAGGCCGGGGCGGCAGCGTCTGCCACTGGTCCCAGGCGGGATTGTATAACTCATGGACGTTCAGATCGCCGGCCGCATTCTCGCCGCCCACGATATGCCAGCCATCCTCCAGCACGGCGGCGGCGGCGCGGCTGCGGGCGGTGGGCATGGGCGATAGCAGCGACCAGCGGGCCACGTCCTCTCGCGTCGACGGCGCGCCCGCGGGCAGAACCGCGTCTGTGGTGAAGGAGGGAGCGTCGGTGCTGGCGTAGAAAACGCGCGCGGGCCAGAAAGCCATGGCCAGGGCCAAAAAGAGGGCCAATCCCAGCACCGCCCACAACCAGGCTGCCGGCCGCCATGTCAGCGGCTCCCATCCCGGGGGCGACGCGGGCGCTTCTCCTTTGGACAGGCCCGGCACAGCCACCCATCCCAGCTTGACAGCCTCGATGGTGGCCTCGGTGCGCGACTGCACATCCATCTTTTCGAAGATGTTGCGCACATGCACTTTGACCGTGTTGGTGCTGATGGAGAGTTGATGGGCGATCTCGTCGTTGCTCAATCCCTGGGCAATCAGGCCCAAAATCTCCGTTTCACGCCGGGTGAGGGGACTGTCTTTTGGCATAAACCGATTATACAACAGAATCCCTTCCGGGCCGGAACCTGACGCCCCAGACCTTTGAGATTTTCAGAAAGATACTGTAAACTTTCATCGCCTTCCCGATTTTTCTTTGCACGCGCACCGCCCGCCGTATCAAAAGGAGCTGATCATGACCTTGGAAGAACGTTTGATAGAGATCGTCCATCACGCCTATGAACACGCCCCGGCCGTGCGCCAGCGTTTCGACGCTGCGGGCCTGACGCCCGACGACATCCGGACCATCGATGATCTGGAAAAACTGCCGGTGCTTTCCAAGGATGCCGTGGTGACCATGCAGCGGGAAAACCCTCCATTTGGCGGGCTGCTGGCCGCGCCCCTGGCCGAGATCAAGCACGTTTACTTCTCGCCCGGCCCGTTGTATGAGCCCGATCCCGGCGAACACGATCCCGCGCATTTGCCCATGGTGCAGGAAGCGCTGCGCCAGAGCGGTTTTGTCGCCGGCGATGTCGTGCTCAACACCCTTTCCTATCACCTGGCGCCTGCGGGCCTGATGCTGGATGAAGCCCTGACCCGCATGGGCTGCACCGTCATCCCCGGCGGCGTGGGCAACAGCGATTTGCAAGCGACCATGATGAAAGAATTGGGGATCACCGGTTATGTGGGCACGCCCAGCTTTCTGATGAAGCTCATCAAAAAAGCGGAGGAAATGGGCATGAATTGGGATGATTTCAGGCTGAACAAGGCCCTGGTTACAGCCGAACCCCTGCCCGCCAGCCTGAGACAGGAGTTGGAAGAGACTTATGGCGTGAAAGTGGGCAACGCCTACGCCACCGCCGAACTGGGCTTTCTGGCCATCAACACCACTGGCGGCCTGCCCCTCACCCTGCTGCCCGCCCCCATCATTCAGGTGGTGGCGCCCGATACGGGCAAACAGGTGGGCCCGGGCGAAGCGGGCGAGGTGGTGGTCACCAATTTCAACAAAGCCTACCCGCTCATCCGCTTCGGCACCGGCGACATGGCCATTTTCAACGATCCGGCGCCAGGCCAAAGCAGCCAGGAAGCCCGCAGCATCACCCTGGTGGGACGCAGCGGCGAGGCGGTGAAAGTGCGCGGCATGTTCGTGCATCCCAACCAACTCCGCTTCGCGGTGGGACGGATTCTGTCCTTCCTGGCCGTGCAGGGCGTCATCACCCGGCCCGATCTGCGCGACGCCTTCGTGATCAAAATCGCAACCGAGGAGCCGCCCGCGAACGCCGATGCGCTCATCGCACAAATCAAGGACCAGGTGCGGCAGGTGTGCCGGGTGCGGGCGGATGAGGTGCAATTCGTCAGCCCCGACGCCATTCCCCATGGCTCCCCCATCATGCTCGACCAACGATCATGGGATTGAAAGATCGCTGCCGCCGGGCCTTTGCAGGCATCGACGGCCCCTGTCCGGCCAGATGCAACTGGCGGTGTCGCCGCCCCCGTTCCCGGGCGCCAGATGGCGCGCGCTGCATCTCCCGCCAGAATCCTTCCCGCCGTCCATCCTGAACGCTCAAACATAAATCTTATGTCAAATTATATCACGATTCGTCATTCCCTTCTTTACATCGCACTGCTGTCCGTCATCATGCTGTTGATGGCCTGCGGCAACGCCGTCCCGGCCGCGACCACGCCGCCCGCCCAGGCCGCCGCCGAAGCGCCCAAAGTCGTCATCAACAGCCCCACACCCGCGCCAACGAAAGCGAAAGAAGAGGCGGCAAATACAGCCGAGCCCAAACGGCCCATGGCCATCGATTTCACCGCCACCGATCTCCTGAGCGGCGAAGAGATCTCGCTCAGCGACTATCGCGGCAAAATCGTGTTTCTGAACTTCTGGGGAAGCTGGTGCCCGCCCTGTCGCGCCGAAATGCCCGCCTTCGAGGAAGTCTACAAACATTACGCCGATGACGGCGTGATCATCATCGGCGTCGGCATCAACGACAGCGAAGAAAATCTCGTCAAATTCGCCAAATCCATCGGCGTCACCTACCCTATCGTTTACGATCGCACCAATGAGATCGCCCGCAAGTATCACATTCGCAGCCTGCCCACCACCTATCGCATCAACCAGAAAGGCGAGATCCAGGGCGTTGCGCAAGGCGGACTGAGCCAGGGACAACTCATCCAGGCCATCGAAGAATTATTGTCGAAGGAGTAACGCCGCGCGACTGAGCCTGGCTAATCCACAAAACGATATTTGAGCAACGCCCAGATGGCCGGAAACGCGTCCTTCCAGGTGATATTCTTGCCTTCCTCATACTCCCGGCCCGTGTAGCTGATGGGCACTTCGTAGATGCGGTAGCCCCGCTTGAGGATCTTGGCCGTGATCTCCGGCTCCAGCTCGAAGCGGCGGGCGTGAAGCGGCACGCCATCCAGCACTTCCTTGCGGAAGACCTTGTAGCAGGTCTCCATGTCGGTGAGGATGGAGTCATACAACAGATTTGTGAGGAAGGTGAGAAGCTTGTTGCCCAACATGTGGCGATAGAGCATGGCTTTGCGCGGCCCGCCCAAAAAACGTGAGCCGTAGACCACCTGGGTGCGGCCTTCGAGAATGGGTTGCAGCAGCAGGGGATAATCGCGGGGGTCGTATTCCAGATCGGCGTCCTGGATCAGCAGAATATCGCCGGTGGCGTGCTGAATGGCCGTGCGAATGGCCGCGCCCTTGCCCTGATTCTTTTCATGCTGAACCACGGTGAGCAACCCCTCTGCTTCGGCGGCTTTCAGCAATTCCAGGCTGTTATCCACCGAGCCGTCATCCACGGCGATGATCTCCTGATGAAGATGCACCATTTCTCGGGGAGACTCGCCCGTCAGGGGTTGAATCTCCATATCGAAATCGTGCATCAACCGCACCTGGTTGATGATCATGCGCAGGGTCGCGGCCTCGTTATACACAGGCATGAGGACGGAATAACGAACGGTGCGAATGGGAGTCATGGGAAAAATCTCAGGGGCGAGGGAGTTTGGAGAG
>JALSPL010000154.1 GCA_026985975.1 Anaerolineae bacterium
CGTGGGCGTGGCTGCAGGGGGAATGGGCGTGGCCGTGGGCGGCGGCGTGTCGGTGGCCGTGGGCGCGGGTTCGGGCGTGGGCGTGGATGTGGCCGCGGTGATGCTGATGGGCGTGGGCGTGTGAGGCGGCCGCGTGGGCGTGCTGGTGGGGGTGGTCGAGGGGGACGGCGTGGGGACGGGCGTTTCTTTCTGCCCGCACCCGGCCAGCAGCAAGAGCAGCAAGAGGGGGACGAGAAGGCGTTTCATGTATTGTCTCTGGGAATGGTTCAGTGTTCAGGGGATAGTGCCGGTGATGCGGTGCGAAGCCTGCCTGAGATGAGGCGTGAGGTGGCTGGCAGGTTCAATTCATCGCGGACGCATCCGGCTGACGGCGTCGTCGTAGCGTTTTGCCACAGTCTCCCAGCGGAAGGGTTTGGCGATGCTGGCCAGGTTCTGCGCCCGCACTGCCTGCGGATGCCCCAGCGCCCAGCGCAGCTTCGCCAGTAGATCGTCGAAATCCTGGTAGAGGTGAGCGGCGTGTAGCTCCCGGGGCAGCAGTTCGGGATAGCTGAGGCGGTGGGGCAGCAGGGGCCAGGCGCCGCAATAGATGGCTTCCAGCACGCTGACGCCGAAAAATTCGTGGCGGGCGGCGCTGACGACCACATCGGCCCGCCACAGCAGACGGGCGTACTCAGCCCGGCTTTCGGCGAAGCCGAAGTGGATGATGCGCCGGGCCAGCCGCTGCCGGGCCTCGGCAAACTCGGCGGGCTGCTGGCGGAAATTCTCTCCGGCCACGATGAGCTGGAAATCCAGGCCCTCGTCGGCCAATGCGTACAGCACCCGAAAGAACTCGCCCGGATTTTTGTCATATTCCCAGCGCTGGTTCCAGAGGATGCGCAGCGGGCCGGGCTCGGGGGCCGCGGGCCGAAAAGCGTCGAAATCGCTGAGTTCAAGGCCCACGGGCAGCACATCGCTCTTTTCTCGAAGCTGGGGAATGATCTCCAGGTGATTGTAGTCGGGAAAGTGTTTGAGCAGCCGCGGCAGCTCGTCGAAGAATTCATCCCGATGATAGGCGCTGTTGAAGTGGATGCGATCGGCCGCGACCATGCTCAGGACGTTGATCATGCCGTAGGTCAGGTCCCGTTTCTCGCCCGGCGGCGGGGGATAGGTGAGCTGGTTTTCGTGGGCGTAGAGGTGGATGGGAGCGTGGTTGAGCCAGGGGCGGGCCAGGGCGATGAGCGCGGGCAGATTAACCATGTCGGTAACGAGGACTGCGTCGGGCGGGCCCGTCCGCTCTGCTGTTTCCCGCACCTGTCGGGCCAGCTCCAGGGCGCCGCCCTGCATCCGCCATTTCCAGAAACGCCCGGCCATGGTCAGCAGATGCACATCGTGGGCGCTGTGCCGGGCGTAACCCCGAGCCCAGGCCTGGTGCGAGCCGGTGTGGTAGGGAGAGATGAGGATGAGGCGCATGTTTGTGTGTGAGAGAGGGTGTGTATGGGAGTGTGAGAGTGGGGGTGTGTGAGAGTATGGGAGTGGAGGAGTTAGAAGTGACACCAACGGTCGGGATTGCTGGACATGCGGACGAGTTGGGCCAGAATATGATCATAGCGCTTGTCCAGATCATTGAATTGCTCCCGCTCTAGATATCCGCAGGCCAATGAAAATTCCAGCCAAACCCTCGTTTCCTCAGCTTCTGTTTCGGCATCGCTCAATTTGCTGACGAAATGCTTTGGATAACGTCGCTTTCGCCAGCTTTCGCCAATGGATTGGCATACAGATCGGGACGATCGACGGATTTGATCTGTCAAAGAATAGCGTTCTTCGGTGGGGAAGGTTTTCGTGATTTCAAATATTTCCATGGCAGCGTTGAATGCCATGCGATAAACCCTCAATTCGCGATAACTTTTTACAAGCGCCATAACTGACTCCTGAACACTATGTAGAGAAGATGAAACAAGTAATCAATCATCGTTCCAATTGTATCACCTCCACTCCCACACGCCCACACAATCACACTCACACACTCACACTCACACACTCACACTCACACACTCACACTCACACACTCATACTCACACACTCATACTCACACACTCACACTCGCTCTTTCTCAATTTCGCAATGATCGCTCGATCCGTCTTGGCCATGGCGAAGACAGCGGCCTCTTCCAGCGTCACCCAGCGCCAATCATCCACGCCCAGGCATTGGGGCTCGCCCGACACGTGGCGGGCGTGAAACGCGTGCAGCGTGATGCGGAAGTGGGTGAATGCGTGTTTGACGACCGTGAGCTTCTCGCCCACCGTCACCTGAATCCCCAGCTCCTCCATCAGCTCGCGGGCCAGGGTTTGGGGCAGGCTTTCGCCCGGCTCCTGCTTGCCGCCCGGGAACTCCCACATGCCGCCCAACATGCCCGCGGCCGGGCGCTGGGCGATAAGAAAGCGCTTGGGATCATCGGCATGCCAGACCACGCCCGCGGCCACATCGTAATGGGGAATGCGTTTTTTGGGCGTGCGCACCGGACGTTGCATTTGCACCCCTTGCGCCTGGGCTGCGCAAAAATCGGCCACGGGGCAGGCCGCACAGGCGGGCGTTGCCGGCAGACACACCGTCGCACCCAGCTCCATCAGCGCCTGATTGAAATCGCCGGGTCGTTGGTGCGAGATGAGCGCCGTCGCCCGGGCCCAGAGCGCTTTCTCCGTCTCCCGCAGATCGATGCTGGCGCTGATGTCGTCCAGCCGGGCCAGGATGCGCTTGACGTTGCCATCCAGCACGGGGGCGGGAGCGCCGAAAGCGATGGAGCGGATGGCTCCGGCGGTGTAGCGGCCCACGCCCGGCAGCGCCAGCAACGCCTTCTCATCCCGCGGCAACTGCCCGTCGTGCTGCGCCACGATGATGCGGGCGGCCTGGTGCAGGTTGTGCGCCCGCCGATAATAACCCAGCCCCTCCCACAGCTTCAGCACCTCATCGATTGGAGCATCGGCCAGGGTCTGCACCGTGGGAAAACGTTCGATAAAACGCAGATAGTAGGGGATGACCGTGGCCGCCTGGGTCTGTTGCAGCATGATCTCGCTGACCCAGGTGTGATAGGGGGTGTTGTCTCCCCGCCAGGGCAAGTCTCGGGCGTGGGCGTCATACCAGGCCAGCAGCGCCGTCCTGAAGACATCAATGGATCCGATCATGCTCAGTGGGGCAGTGCGCCGCAGCGTCCCATCAGCAGCGGCAACGTCAACATCACCAGAATGAGAAGGAAGAGCCACAAAGACATGCCCATGATGGTGGGCATCTTCCGTTTTGGCTTTTCTTCGGGCGTGGGCAGCGGCGTTTGACAGCGCCAGCAAACTTTTTTGTCGTCAGGGTTCCAGGTTCCGCAGTTAGGACATTCCATGAGAATTAGTTAAATTAGCGAGACTGGGCGTTTTTGAGACGGGCGGCCAGGGCGGGCGGGATCTTGCCGCCCTGGGTCAGGGTGCTGAGGATTTCTGCAGGCGAAGGCGGCGGTTCATCCGGCTGCGGCGCTGGCCGGCGGTGTGGCGTTTCTGCGGAGATGGTCGCAGCCGCTTCCGCTAGACGCAGGAAGAAGGATTCCGCCCCCGGGTATTCATCCCGGCAGCTTTGCGGGGCGGTGATGTCGGGCCCGTGAAAACAGGGCTGGGCCCGGGGATGTTCGGGGATGGCGGGGGTCAGGGCCAGCAGCGCCTGGGCCAGGGCGCGGGCGAAGCCCGAGGCGTGGGGCAGCAGCGGATTTTCGCTATGGACGGGCGGGCGCCAGTCGGGTTGAAATGGGCTGATGAGCAGCGCCCGGTTTTCATCCAGGGCCTGTTGCAAGCCCGCTGGCGGCGCGTACGCGACCAGTCCCTGCGGAATGACCAGGGCGAAGGGCA
>JALSPL010000155.1 GCA_026985975.1 Anaerolineae bacterium
CTGGCTGGCATTGACGCCCATGAGGATGACCCCGTAATTTTCATCCGGGTGTTGTTGCCAATAATCCACGGCGTCACCGACATCCCAGCTCAGCCAGTCGTTATGGAAGCCGACGGGGACGGCGACTGTATCCAGCGGGGTGTGATCGTAGTCCTCGCCCGCTTTCAGCGCCCCGCCCTGCGCCCATGGCGTGGCTGCATCCGCCATGATCCAGGTGGCAGCGGCCTCGTCCCAGGGGCGCAGCAGGCGATACGCGGCCACCTGGAAGCCCTCGCGGATGTAAGCCGATGGCGAGTAAAGGGCCAGAGCGGCGTTATTGATGCTCGCCTTTTCGGGCAGGGTGGAGAAATCAAAGCGGAACAGGCTGTTGGCGTAAGATCGTCCGGAGGTGTAAACGATTTTGACTATATCATCCTCGCCATGCACGACATTGCCCGGCTCATTATCCCAAATGTTGAGATAGGTGTCTCCTGCGCCCTGATAATCGTTGAGGCCGTTTTGCAGCGTCAGCGCGTCGCCCAGCAGGCGGATGGTTCCCCAGGTGGCGGGGGAGCTGGTGGTCAGGCCGCGTCCGGCCAGCAGCAGGCTGTGGGAGTTCCCCGGGCCGTCGCTGTCATCCAGCGCCAGATTCAGGCCCACGGCGTCATTCTCCGCCAGGGCGCTGCGCCCCAGCAGGCTGGCGGGAATCCTCATCTCCCATTGCCAGCCCTGGGATGTGCGACGCACCGCGTGGGCGATGGCCGCGTCATTCTCGGGCGAGCCGGCATCGAAATCGCCGTTGGCTGCAATGAAAATCAGCAGATCGTCGGCGTTTGCCTGATCCCAGACATCATCATTCAGCCCGTCCAGGCTCAGCCGCACCGCATCGCCCGGCGCCACCACGTCATCCCGGATCTGAGCCATGAGATAAAGCGCGTCGCCAGTCCAGCGGCTGTAGAACTCGCCCGAAAGCTGCTCGGGCGCGGGATAGGGCGCATCGCCCAGCACCGCGCTGGCGTTATCTGCATCCAGATAGAGCTTGCCGCCATAATGCCAGTCGTCGATCTCGCCATCCACGACGATGTCGGTGGATTGGGCGTAGCTGTTGAGCTCGCGGCCCGGCCCGCGAAAGCGCAGAATCTCGCCGCCGTAGGTCGCGGCGAAGCCGAATTTGTCTTTGTAGAATTCGATGGATGTGATGAGATTCGTGGTCTCCACCGGCACGCGCTGCCAGATGGCGCCGCCATTTTCGGTGTAGAGCAGGGTCCCGTCGGCGCCGCCCACCCAGCCATGCCGGTCGTCCAGCATGGTGATAGTGTGCAGCGGCGGCGTGTCGGGGGGCAGAAGCTGCTGCTGGCCAGGGTCCTGATGTCCCACGGCGTAGAAAATGACGCCGGAATGAGCCGGGCATTGTTCATTGACCAGCGGGCCCTGGCATCCCACCAGCCAGCCCATATCCAGCCCGCCGTCCTGGTTCACATCCAGCGTATCCACGCCGAAGAAATAGATGTTGGCCTGTTCGCTATAGGGCATGTATCGCTCCCATTTTTGTCCGGCGCTGGTGGTGTAGCGGTGCCCCAGATTGCGCTGCGCGGTCCAGCCCTCATATTGGCTGGCCATGGCGATATCCACATTGGCGGTATGGCCGACCACTGCACTTTTTTGCCAGGTGACGCCGCCATCGCTGGTGTGGAACATATCGGGATTGGCCGCGGCGTGGCCATTTTGCGCATCCAGCATCTCGATGTCATACATCCAGGGCCAGTTGCTGTAGTCGTTTCGGGATTGGAAAATCCAGCTCTGACCGCCGTCGTGGGTGACATAAACGAAGCCGGGGTTTTGGTAAACATGCCCGGCAATCCAGCATGACGCCACGGTGGGGCAGGAGATCGCTGTGATGTCGGCGGCGTTCTCGTATTTGCTCTGGAAATGCTGCCAGGACCAGGTCTCGCCGCCATCGACGGTTTTGCCGATAGCGCCATCGAAGCCCGCGACATAGGCGACATCTTTATCGGGCGTCGCCACGTCCTGCAAGAGGGGATGCGCGCCATAATCGCCCGCTACGGGGCTAAAACCGACGCCGTCGCTGCTGTGGGTGATGAACCAGCCGCGGGCCCCGCCATCCTTCTGCGCCCCCACCGCCCAACTGTTATCCGCACCGGCGGCGAAAACGCCGTGCACGTCCCGCACATCCTGGACGACCGATGTTTGCAGGGTCCAGCTCTGGCCGTCCGTGCTGGTGGCGATGACGCCTTTGGCGCCGCCAAACAGGCCAAAGCCATCGCCAAAATGAATGCTGAAGATATCAACGCCCACGCCCGAGTTGATCTCTTGCCAGGTCTGGCCGCCGTCGGTGGTCATGCGGATGTAGCCCGCCTGGCCCGCGATCCAGCCGGTGTCGGCGTCGGTGAAGGCCAGGGCGTTGATGCGGGCCCAGCCCGGGAAGGTGTTGGAGACGGGCGCCCACGTCTCCCCGCCGTCGGTGGTTTTCAACAGCAGCCCTTTCTCTCCTGCCGCGTAACCGGTGCTGGCGTTCAGAAACTGCACGGCGTGCAGGGGATTGGGCGTGTTGCTGGTCTGGGCGCGCCAGGTCTGGCCGCCATCCGCACTGTGCAGGATGACGCCGCCCGCGCCCACGGCCCAGGCGTTGCCATCGGCCAGCAGCGAGACGGCCTCCAGATTGGAGCCGGTGGGCGTGTTAACGTTTTTCCAGGTGAGACCGGCGTCGGCGCTGCGATAGATGACGCCGCCATCGCCCGCGGCCAGAACCAGGCGCTCGCTGGCGCTGACGCCGTGCAGATCCTGCCCGCCTTCCAGGAGTTCCTGATGCCAGCTCTGGCCGTGGTCTTCGGTTTTGAGGATGATGCCATCGCTGCCCACGGCGAAGCAGAGATCGGGCGTGGCGCAGTCGAGATCGAAGAGCGCGCCCGAGCCGCGCCAGATGCGATCCCACTGGCCGCCGCCGATGAGGGCTGCGGGGGCGGAGGGGGCCGGGGCGGGCGCAGAATCAGGCGCGGCGCTGGCCGCGGGGATGATCAGCAGAAGCGCCAGCAGAAAAACGAAGGGAGTGAGCAGTAAAAGTATTTTTTTCATGGAAACCTTTGGGGTGAATGGTATTCAGTAAACAGTAAGCAGTAAGCAGTAAACAGTAAACAGTAAACAGTAAACAGCGAGCAGGCGTTTTGAGATTCATGGAGACTCATTGAGATTCATTGAGATTCTGAATTTCTATCGAATCTCCACCGAATCTCTCTCAATCTTCTATCTTTCTCGATAGTTGTGATTTGCAATCGCTTCTGGCGCAATCGCCAAATAAAGGCGCAGAACGCCGACGAAGATGGACGAAGGGACGAAAATCGACGAAGAAATCGTCCACCTTCGTCCAGATTCGTCTATTTTCGTCCCGGAGATAACGACTATCCCTGGGAGACAGTTGGTGCAAGACCAAAAACACAACACTCGAGTATCTTTTATCTGCGCAGATCAGATTTTTCGGCTTTTTCTGCGTTCTGTTTTCAAAGCATCTCTTGCAGAATATCCAGCGTCTCGTCGATGTCGTCGGCGTCGATGCCGTAGTGGGTGACGGCGCGGATGCGCTTCGGGCCCAGGGCCAGCACGCCCACGCCGCGGGCCGATAGCGCCTCTTGCAACTGTTGGGCGCTGAAGCGCGGGTGCTCGACGCCGAAGTAGACGATGTCGGTGTAGACCGGTTCGGGCGTGACGCCGGGCAGTCGGGCCAGGCCCGCGGCCAGCCGTTGGGCGTTGGCGTGATCTTCGGCCAATCTATCCACCATGTCGGTCAGGGCCACGATGCCGGCCGCGGCGATGACTCCGGCCTGCCTCATGCCCCCGCCCAGCACCTTGCGCGCCCGCCGCGCC